>NZ_JCAYNT010000019.1:0-98332 GCF_059758095.1 Shewanella sp. MF05913 | reverse complement strand
TAAGGTGATAATTGTCATTGGCTTTATTTATTGTTCAGGTTGATTTGTTTGGCGACAATTATCAGATCATAAATAAGGCCTTTTTTCTATCTAAAATATAGGTTTATTGCTAAAGATCCTGTCTATGTGTCGTTATAAGGTTACTAAAATATAAGGCTGTTTTTTGAATGGGTAAGAAAAGTAGACATAAAAAGGAGTATAAAGAAGCAATAGCTAAAAATATTGCTGAGTATGAAGAATGGAGATATATTTTAAAACAAAAGTGTACTTATTATGCTATTGCATGGTTAGTATTATTTTTCCTTTCCCCCTTCATTTTTATAGCGCTATTTGAAGGCTCAACTGCTTTTATATTAATGGAATGTACTTGGCTTATAGCTTCGACAAGCTATTTCCTAATATTTAAATATTATGCGAAGTCTGTAAACGAGTTTTATTATAACTTGTTATCAAAGAGTCGGTATGGAAATGGGACAATGGTTTCGGCTGTATATCAGTTATCGAGAGGCGGAATCTTACTAATTATTATACTTGGAGGCGTTAGTGTCTATCATTGGATAACATAGTTACTAATCGTGTGAAAAGTACATAAAGAAACCGCTAATGACAAGTTGATTAGACACCCAGGGCAAGATCGTGAACACATTTCGTTCTGGGCGTTATAGCTTCAGTCAGGTGTGGGCGAAGCGCCACGACGTTAGTGCCAGCTGGCTATCAAAAAGCTTAACCTTGTTAAGCCAAAGATGATTCCACTACCAAACAAGAAACCTGTTTCTGCTTACCATACTGCATGACCTGCGCAAGCTCTGCCTGACTGATGGGCACGTAAGCTGCGTTAATCGCATCTTTTTGCGCCTCAACAAACGGGTCGTGGATAAACATAAACTGCTCGTTGTAACCGCTCAATACCACCCAATGTGGGCCTTTTTCGCCATTAAAACGATAGGTACTGATCATCAACAACACTACAAACTTTTGGTCTATCCAGTGTTTTAATTGAGTAATAGTTGGCGAGGCGTTATGGACCATAACGCCTTGTGAAGCTAACTGTTGGCAAAAATCATTGTGTACTAAGGTGATGACCGCTTTTTTGTTTTTATCGCGCACGCTATCGATAAATGGCACCGATGAAGACTGGCTGTAAATGGCAATCTGTAAGCCTCGCTTGATTGCCGCTAAGGCTAAGCCATGCACGCTGCAACCGCCATGACCGCTGGTCATAAATATGGTGGTGGCTTCACGCCAAATACTTAACTCATCCACTCGACTGGGATTATATTGTGGTTTTACCGCACTCATGGCCATCATCAAACACGCCGCGCCGCAGGTAAACGGCGTGGTTTGTACATACAAAGGCATCTTAATCACTTTACTTGGCCCTGGCGGGTCTAGGCGTTTGTGCATGCGCACGCCATCGGCTAAGTCATCGTAATAATGAACTAAGGTTTTAAGGACCTTATAACCCATTTTTAAGTAAAGATTTTTTGCAGCGATATTGTCGTTTCGCACTTCGAGGCGTAATGTAATAAAGCCACGTTCGACGACGATTTGCTCGCAGCGACTCACCAGCTCAAAGGCAATGTTACGGCCTCTAAACTCAGCCGTAACCGCAATTGAATACAGTCTGGCAAGCCTAGTGCCACGGTTAAACAGCACTAAGGCATAAGCGGCGAGTGTGCCGTCTATTTCTGCGACGAACAAACTGTCTAATGGCGAGTTGATAAAACGTTTCATTTGCCGAGGGCTAATTTTATCGCCGCTAAAGGCATTATTTTCAATGGTATTGAGTTGGGGTAAATCAGAGAGGTTGGCTTGGCGTAGCAGCATGAGTCGGCTCGAAATGGCAAACAACTAGTGGGTTAATTTACGCGCTAAACCGCATAAGAGGCAATAGATATTTATGGCTCAGTTTTTAATTGTCACCGATGATGTCAATGATTGGCGTCCTTATTTGCCCAGTGATCATATGGTCACGGTTCATGATTATTTAGAGATGGGGGCGTACTCGGATAAAAGCGCCATGCAAGTGATTAACTTATGCCGCAGTTATGACTACCTCACTACTGGCTATTATTGCTCGTTAATGGCTGAAGCCCGCGGACATCGAGTGATCCCTCGAGTGATGACCATTAACGATTTGTCGCAAGACCGGTTTTTTAGTTTACCTCAAGCAGGGCTTGATAAGCTGGCAGACAATGTGACTAGCATTGCGATGAAGGTGTATTTTGGCTACTGCGATAATCCTGCATTAGATAAAATTGCCCGCAAAATATTTGAACGTTTTACTGTGCCCATTTTGCAAGTGAATTTGCTTAAAGTGTCGGGTAAATGGCAGGTGGATATTATTGAGCCTGCGGCATTTCAAGACTTAACCGAGCCTGAGCAAGACTTGTTTGCTCGCTATTTAGAAGTGTTCTCTCAAAAAGTGTGGCGCTTGCCTAAACCGTCAAAACGCTATCGTTACGAAATCGCCATGCTAGTGGATGAAAACGAAAAAATGCCGCCGTCTGATAAAGCGGCATTGAAGTTATTTACCAAAGCGGCGAATCGTATTGGTATGGATTTAGTGCAAATCGGTAAACACGATTTGGCTCGCTTAAGTGAGTTTGATGGGCTGTTTATTCGCTCCACAACTAATATTAGTAACTTTACTTATCGATTTGCAAAAGCAGCTGAGCAGCTCGGTTTGGTGGTGATGGATGACCCTGAATCCATTATGAAATGCACCAATAAAGTATTTTTAACCGAGTTACTTTATAAGCATAAAGTACCGGTACCTAAAAGCGTGATTTTTAAAGTGTCGGATAAAAACTGGGCTGACGATGTGATTAATGCCATTGGTTTACCCATAGTGCTAAAAGTACCCGACGGGGCATTTTCGCTGGGGGTGGTGAAAGTAAAAGACCGCCAAACCTTGCTTGAACAAGCAGAAAAAATCTTTGAGCATAGCGCGCTCATTTTAGCGCAGGCTTTTATGCCAACCGATTACGATTGGCGCATTGGCGTATTAAACCGCCAACCTATTTACGCGTGTCGCTATTTTATGAGCCGTGGCCATTGGCAAATTTATCAGCATCATCAAAGTGGCCGTGTCAGCAGTGGCGATTTTGACTGTATTGATTTAAAAATGGTGCCGCACAATATTGTTGATGCCGCGGTTAAAGCATCGAATTTAATTGGTGCAGGTTTATATGGCGTTGACTTAAAAGAAATTGATGGCAAAGCGTTTGTGATTGAGGTGAACGATAATCCGAGTATTGATCATGGCGTTGAAGATTTGTTTTTAGGAGACTTAGTTTACGATAGGGTGATGACTGAGTTTTTAAGGCGTATTCAATTACGCGGGATGTCATAAACTAAAGAGCCCTTATTCCACTGGATAAGGGCTTTTTCAATTAATTAGTTGTCTATTCAAACCAACGCCATGGTGCTGGCACCTTAGCAAGACTTTAAGCTACATATCTATCCTGCTTGTTCACCTACATCGATGCGATAGCAATTGCGGCCGGCCGCTTTTGCTGCATACATGGCTTTATCAGCCCGTTCGTATAGGTTGTCAGCAAGTTGCTCTGGAATCGCCTCGGCAATCCCTAAGCTGCATTTTATGTCGTATTCGGTTAATTGAGCATGTTTTGGCATCATGTCAATAATTCGTTGGCAGACTATCTCTGCCGCTTGTGTGTCACCTTGAGTGATAATCACAAATTCGTCACCGCCAATTCTAAATGCCTGGTCGGTATCACGAATAGCTTCGTTAATTAATTCGGCAAAGCCCACTAGAACATAATCGCCGGCTTTATGGCCATGTATGTCGTTTAGTTGCTTAAATTTGTCCAGATCAATCACCACTAATGACACATGGCCTTGGTAGCGATTAGCGCGAGCTAAAGCAGTACCAACCGCCTGATTATAATAATAGCGATTACCCAAACCTGTTAACGAATCAAACATGGCTTGTTTAGACATGCTTTGATACTTCAGTGCATTGCTTAATGGCTGAATAAACATCGCTTCTAACCGGCTTAACGTATTCGCTTGAGCTGTGCTCAGTGGCATAGCAAGCTGATAAACCAGGTTAAATTGGTCTTGTTTATCGGCAACAGTGCGTTGCAGTTCAATACCGTAATGACGTCCCCAAACAAATTTTTGTTTGTCTAAGGTCAACTGTAATCCTTTAATCGGCAAATGTTGTCCTAGAATTTTGCCGAAACAGGCAAAAACTGTCCTAGGATCTAAACTTCCATGTAGCTGTTGAATTACTTGAATCAGATCCAGATCAGAATCCATATTCAAGTAAGCGTCTGAACGGTACCAGTAATCTTCAGGATACAACTCTGTAGCGAGTGCAAAATCCATTGTATTTTCTCCAGTACGTGACAACTAATTGCTTTGTTATTAGCAATAATCGTGCCCATGAAAAAAATTCTATATTTATTAGTTGTTTGATGATTTACTGTAGAAGAGGTACAGCATTTATTTCCCTTATGACATTTTTTTGACAAGGAACCCAGACCGTAATGGAACACAGCATTTTTATTCATATTCTTTCAATGCTTGTGATTGCGATTGTGGCGATTGCATTGTTGCGCCGCCTTGGTTTGCCGGCCATTTTGGCTTACTTGTTAACCGGTGTGGTGAGCGGCCCGAGCGGTTTCCATTGGTTTACTCAATTGCAAATGCAGTCGGTAGCTGAGCTTGGCGTGGTATTACTGATGTTCACTCTCGGGCTTGAGTTTTCGGTGCCGCGGTTATGGGCGATGCGCCGTACTGTATTTGGCCTAGGCAGTGCGCAAATGATTGTCACCGCATTGGTTGCCGGCGGTATTGCCATGCTAGTGGGCCAAAACCTGGTGGCTGCGGTGGTGATTGGTTCGGCTATTGCGTTGTCGTCTACCGCCATTGTGCTCAAATTACTGAATGAACAAAATTGGTTACGCAGACGCCACGGTGAGTTGTCGGTCAGTGTGTTGTTATTTCAAGATTTAGCCGTGGTGCCTTTACTCATATTAATGCCGTTACTCGCCAATGATGGCACCCAAATGAGCTTTAATGCGATTGCGTGGGGCTTGCTCACCGGTATTTTGGCGTTTTTAGGCTTAATGTCGTTTGGTAAATGGATATTGCCGCGTATTTTCGATGAAGTCGCGCGTTCACGTTCAAACGAGTTATTTGTACTGTCTACTTTGGTTGTGGCGTTGGTCACCGGTGCATTTACCCAGTGGCTAGGATTATCCATGGCATTAGGGGCATTTATTGCCGGCATGTTATTGGGCGAAAGCCAATACCGTAGACAATTAGAAGCCGATATTAGGCCATTTCGTGATTTGCTTATGGGGCTGTTTTTTATCTCGATAGGCATGCTGCTCGACTTTAACTTAGTCATGCAATATTGGTGGCAAGTGTTATTGATTTTAGTCAGTGTGGTGTTGGCTAAAGCGTTGATTGTGTATGGCATACTGAAATTGGTGGGCGAGAACGGCAAAATTGCATTAAGTACCGCTATCAGTTTAGCTCAAGTCGGTGAGTTCAGTTTTGTGTTATTGGCACTGGCAGTGAATTACCAATTACTCGAAAACGAAGTCAGCACGGTTCTCGTGGCAGTTGCCGTTATCTCAATGTCGATAGCGCCGTGGCTTATTCGTCACAGTATTGATATTGCTAAAAAGCTTACGGGAGGCCATAAAAAGCCGCAAAATGAACCATTAGAGGTTAATTTACCCATTAGCGATGACAGCGATTTAGTGCTGATTTTAGGTTACGGCCGGGTAGGGCAAACGATTGCGCGCTTTTTAAAAACTGAGGCAGTGCCGTATATCGTGCTCGATCTCGATCCTACACGTGTCACCGAAGCCCGAGCTGCTGGAGAAAATATCTATTTTGGCGATGCTTGCCGTATGGCGTTATTAAAGAAAATGGGCATTCGTCAGGCCAGTTTGGTGGTCGTAACATTTTGCGAGCCAAGGCAATCAGAAGAGTGTCTTGCAGTAGCCAGAAAGCTCGCTCCCGAAGTGAAAATTTTAGTGCGCACTCGCGATGATTCAAACTTACATGAGCTTAAAGAGGCTGGGGCGACGCAAGTGATCCCTGAGTCGCTTGAGGGCAGTTTAATGTTGGTGTCGCAGGTATTATTTAAATGCGGCGTGCCATTAGCGCGGATTATTAAACGCCTAGAATCGGAGCGTCGTAACCATTACCAGTATTTACACGGCTTTTTTTCCGGCACCGAAACCGATTTCACCCTCGACTTATTGCATGCGGTGTCGTTAGCCACGGGTGCCAGTGCCGTGGGGAAAACCATTGCCGATATTCCGTGGCAAACTTTAGATGTCGAATTAAGAGCTGTGCGTCGCCGCGGAGAAGAAATGGACCCTCCACCGCTAGATTGGATTTTAAGGCGTAATGATATTTTGATGTTAGTGGGTAAACCACGCAGCATCGAAAAAGCCGAAGAGTATTTACTGCAAGGCTAATCTGTACTGTTTATCTTATACCCAAACAACCTGAAGATGCTCGATTTCAGCAAGAATTTACACGCGTTTAGGCAAGGCATTGATTGCGGGTAATGGTCGTTCCCTTTCCAAAATCAATAACGCAGCATAAACACGTGTAAAACTTGCCCTTTGGGAGTATCACCGTGTTCCCCGGATTATTAAATCAAGAGCGTTGTTGCGCTAATTTATAAGGTACCTACATTACCGCATTAACGCGCCTAGTATTGAAAACACGGTGAAGCTCTGAAACACGGATCTTCAAGTTGATTGGGTATAAGTGTAGATGTCAGTTATTTTTAACGAAAACACCCTCATTGCAAAGTGAGGGTGTTTTTTTATGGCTCAACTTTCAGTGTTCAACTTTCTATTTTCAACTGTGCCGCCGAGGTTATTGGTTAGGTTGATTGCTCAGTTTTATCGCTCCGTTTTATTTTTCAAATGATGCATCCAAAAGGCCCGTTGCGACGTATTGATTTTATTGGGCCGTTATTTTTGCCAGCAGACCTACCAATAGGAAGCATCGTTGACTATGGAACAAGACACGTTATTAGGGTTGCTTAGTGCAACTGCCGCAGGCGATAAACAAGCCTTTGCAAATCTGTATAAACAGACGTCTGGCCAGTTATTTGCCGTGAGTTTAAAAATGCTCGGCAGGCGAGAACTTGCCGAAGAAGCCTTGCAAGAAGCCTATGTCAAAATATGGCATAACGCGACCGAGTATCAACACGGTAAAGGCCTGGTACTTACTTGGATGATTAGCATTGTGCGTTACCGAGCACTAGACATGCTGCGCTATCACAAAGTGCGTAAAGAAGATCAATTTGAAGATGGCCAAGAAGCCATGTTCGAGGCTCCTATGTCAGGTGAGGGGGCAGATGAAGGGCCTGATATCACCAAGACCAAGCTTGATGATTGTATGGGTGAGCTTGAACCTCAACAAAAACAAGCCATTCATTTAGCCTATTACAACGGCTTAACCCACCATGAGGTGGTTGGGCATTTAGACTTACCATTGGGCACGATTAAAAGCTGGATCCGTCGAGGCTTACAACAATTGCAGAGGTGTTTAGCATTATGAATTATCGCGACCCCGAATTACGAGATGCTTTAGCCGCCGAATACGTTTTGGGCACATTACGTGGCCAGGCTCGTCGCCGCTTTCAAACCTTGATGATGCAGATCCCCAGCCTGCGTGAAAGTACCTGGTTGTGGGAGCAACATTTACATGGCATGAACGAACGTTTAACCCCAGTTGAACCTGAACAGGCTGTGTGGCAACACATCAGCCAACGCCTTGGTTTTACCGTGGCTAATGCCGATATCGACACGCGTGTTGCAACTGATACTGCTGACGTGCAAACCAGTGCGCCACCTACATCACCTCAGTCAAATGTGGTGTCATTGTCATCATTTAAGACCCGCTTATGGCAGGGTGCAGCATCGTTTGCTACCGCTGCTGCAATTATCTTGGCCGTCGTGTTAGTTAAACAACAATCCATTGATTTACCCGTTGCCCAGCAGATGGCCGTAGTGCAAGGCGCTGAATCGCAAGCCTTATGGTTAATTGAAGTGACTGAACGCAGTATTGAAGTGCGCTCAACCAGTAACTTTACGCCACTGGCCAATAAAGATTATGAGTTGTGGATGATTGCTAAAGGTGTTGAAAACCCAATATCACTAGGCTTGTTGCCAAAGTCGGGTCAACTATCGTTGCCTAAAAACAGCCAATTTGATGAGGTTGATATTGTCGCATTAGCGGTCAGTTTAGAACCGTTAAATGGTTCGCCAAATGGCTTGCCGACAGAGGTGCTCTACACCGCTGAGTTAGCCATATTGTAGTTAACATTTGTAGTTAACATTTGTAGTTAACATTTGTAGTTGAAATTTGTAGTTAAAGCTTGTCGTTACAGGTGCAGTTAGAGCTTGTTGTTCCAGCTTATAGTGCCAAGTAGAAGTATCAAGTTGAAGTATTAAGTTTAAATATCAAATACTCAGCAACAATTACCCTGTAACAAGTGTTAAGTCACAGGTAAGCGTTATCATTGCTTTTGGGTGATGAGTTTAATCACCTAAAACGGCCTAAATTTTTTAGGCCGTTTTTTTATGATTTAGCGGAATGTGCACATTTTATTTTTAAAGTTTATTTTCTTTATAATCAATATATTAAATGTGATTTTTCTGAAGTGTAAAAATTAAATCATATTTATTGCATCCAATATCGCATCTCATCCGTTTATTGACATGACTCTACTCAAAACAACAAGGACATAGTCATGCAAGTACTCAAAGTATCGCTCATCGCAAGTCTCGTTTGTAGCAGCTTACTAGGCGCTAACGCCTTAGCATCAAGCCATCGAGAAGCACCAAACATTACCCGTATGCCAACATTAGACTCGACCGATTTTTATGCCTTTAACAGTTACGAGGCGGGACGCGAAGAATACGTCACGTTAATTGCCAATTATATTCCCCTGCAAGATGCTTATGGTGGACCTAACTATTACGCAATGGACCCTGCCGCGGTATACAGCATCCACATTGATAATGACGGTGATGCGATAGAAGATTTAACCTTCCAATTTCAATTTACCAACGAGCTTGCCAATAATAATCAAGGCATTGCTTTGACGGTTGGGCCTGCCGGTAATCAACGCAGCGTTGCCGTGCCGCTTAAAAATGTGGGTGCCATTAGCGCAGGCGATCAAAGCGCTGCAAACTTTACTGAATCTTATCAATTAAGTTTGGTAAAAGGCGCACAAATGGACGGTAATGCCACGGTATTAAGTCACAGTACTGGTGGCACCACATTCAATAAGCCGCTTGATTATATCGGTAATAAAAGTTTTGGTGATACCGCGGCCTATGCCGACTACGCCAGCCAATTTGTGTATGAATTTGCTATAGAGGGCTGTGAAAGTCCTGCCAAAGTGTTTGTTGGCCAACGTAAAGACCCGTTTGTGGTTAACCTAGGTAAAACCTTTGATTTAGTTAACTACGTGCCTGTTGAAGGCGACAGTGCTCCTGGTGCGGGCGATCAGGGCGGATTCCCTGGCGGTATTACCCAATCAAGTGACAACGATGACTTAATAGATAAAAACGTCACCGCATTGTCGATTGAAGTACCAAAGTCATGTTTAACCACCCAGGGTAACGGCACGATTGGTGCCTGGACTACTGCGAGCTTACCGCAAGCACGCATTTTAAACCCGAACGCTAAAAACGGTAAAACGGAAGTTAACGGTGGTGCATTAACTCAGGTATCTCGTTTAGGTAATCCATTGGTTAATGAGTTGGTGATTGGCTTAAAAGACAAAGACACCTTCTCGAGTGCCCATCCAAAAGATGATACTCAATTTGCTGATTATGTCACTCACCCAAGCTTACCTGAGCTGTTAAACATTCTGTTTAAAGATGCGGTTAATCAAACGCTGGGTGCCAATATTGCAACCCTAGCACCAACAAACTTTCCACGAACAGATTTAGTCACCGCCTTTTTAACCGGCTTTGCTGGTGTTAACCAACTTGAAACAGTTACGCCATCAGAAATGCTGCGTTTAAATACCGGTATTCCCGCTAAGCCACAAGCAATGCAATCTGCATTTGGTGTTGCTGGCGATGATTTAGCCGGTTTCCCGAATGGTCGTCGCCCAGGTGATGACGTGGTGGATATTGCGCTGCGTGTGGTGATGGGACGTTTATGTTATCCCATCCCTGTTAACGGAACAGACACAGACTTAGGCTTGTGTACTAAAGATGATGCCAGTGTCGGTAATGTGCCATTTACCGATGGTGCTCCGGTTAATGCAAGCATGATGATGGATCACTTCCCTTACTTAGCGACGCCATTGTCGGGTTCAAAATAAGGAGTTAATAATGAACACATCGACTAAATCTATCACTAAACCCTTGCTGTTAATTAGCCTATTAAGCGCTGGTTTGCTGGCTGGGTGTAACTCAGACGACCATAACAAAAATGCCGTCAATAAAGCGCCAAAGGTTGACGACATCATGTTAACCACGCAAACCGAAACGGCAGTGATGGCGAAAATTACAGCCCGCGACAGCGACGGCGATGTTTTAGGGTTTACCTTAAATCAACAACCGACTATGGGCATGGTGAGCTTAACACCCAATGGCGAATTTACGTATACGCCAAACACCGAGGTCACCGGTACAGATAGCTTTACCATTGCCGTGACTGACGGCATTAATGACTCGGTTAATGCCACCGTCATGGTGACGATTGATGCACAACAGTTGCAGTTTTCAAGTGTGAGTCGTCAGGCATTTTCACAAGATGCTAACGATGAGCCGTTACGACTTAATGGTCGCGATGTCAGTAATGATGTCAGTGAAGCTAACTTCTATGACGATCTATTACTAGATTAAGTATCAATTAACTGTAAAACAGGACGAAAATAGCCATGGATGGCACTAAGGAGAATATATGCAAGGTGTAGCAACCAGGATAATACGCACAACATTAACCGCCTTGATGGGGCTGGGTATCGTGTTTGTAAATAACAGTGTGGCTGCGCCATACACGCCAGCATCGCAAGATGAAGTTATTGCCACCTGGAAGGTACTTGACGATTCACCCACCTATTCAAATAATGCAAATCAAGAGGTTAGCCTAGCGCAAATTAGCGAGTTTATTGAGCAGGGGCAATATCCTGGTGAGGCCGATTATCGTTATGGCCGTGCCAAAGCATTGTTGCAAGCCAAAATGAGTCAACAAAGTCCTGATGCGCAAACCTTTTACTTGTATGCGCGTGTGTTACAGCATCAACATCAATTTTCTAAAGCGATTAAGGCATTAGAACGCTCAATTACCTTAGACCCGTTAGCCGTTAATAGCTGGTTATTAAAAGCCAATATTCATTTAGTGCAAGGTGATGTCGTCGGTGCGCGCGAAGCCTGCTTGGCGTTAATCGGTAAAGCCGATATTTTACTCATTTCGACCTGCGCGTTAGAAGTGGCAGGGCAAAATGGTAAGTTGCCAGAAAGCTACAAAGAGTTGGCGCGATTATACAATTTATATCAACCCATTAATGAACAAGAACAATATTGGATTGTGCAAATATTAGCAGATATGGCCATGCGACAAGATCTTGCTGAGAGTGCCTTAGCGTATTTAAACCAGGTCGACTTACAACGTGCGCCGGTGAGCTTATTAGCCCTGTGGGCCGATGTGCAAATGTCTTTACAGCAGCATCAGCAAGTTGTTGATACATTAGGTGATATTGTTAACGGAAATCCGATACAAGATGATGCACTCTTGTTGCGTTTAGCAAGGGCTGAAAAGGTGCTTAAGGGATCTGTTGAATGGCAATGGGCCTTTGCGCAAAGGGTCGAGCTGCGTGAACAAAGACAAGACAGCTTACACGCCTCGGAGTTGGCACAATATTATTTATATGTCGATGTGCAACCAACAAAAGCACTGTACTGGGCCAAAATAAACTGGCGTATTGCAAGGCAAATTAGTGATCGTAGCTTGCTCGAAGAAGCGCGTTTATTGCTCAAACAACAAACTAAAGAGACGGTTTAAGCCGTAACCAGTAAAAAGGAATACACTGTGAACCTATCTAAGTGGTTAATGACCGCAACTAAAAGTATCGCATTAATCGGTTTGTTGATTATCAGTCATGCCAGCGTTGCTCATCAAATGAGTACCAGTTATTTGTCGGTAAACTTAGATCAACAAGGGCAATTGCAGAGCGCCTGGCAAGTACGCTTTTTTGATCTTTATCAAGTGATTGATATCGACCAGAATCAAAATGGTCAGTTAACCTGGGGCGAATTACAACGCAATCAGCTTGCGGTGACCCACTATTTACAATCAAATTTAATCATAAACCGCAATCAAGACTGTGAACTGGTGTTTGATGTCGCCCAGCAAGTGGACCAACATTTTAACGAAGGTTATTTAGTCGCATCATTTACTGGCCTATGCCAGGGTGATGGTGCGCTTAAAATCGATTATCAAGCTTTTTTTGAGGTCGATACTGACCATAAATCGATTGTGACGATTGATACGCCTGAGCATCAATACACCCGAGTTATCAGTAATGATAACCGTACATTACTGATTAATTTAGCTGAGAGCTCAACCTACGACACCTTCACAGAATATGTTTATCAAGGTGTGATTCATATTTGGAAAGGTACTGATCATATTTTATTTTTATTGGCCTTATTATTAACTTGCGTGCTTATTCGTGAGCAAAAAAGCTGGCAGGCAATTGAAAGCCCAATAAAAATTATCAAACAGACCGCATGGATTATTACTGCGTTTACCTTGGCTCACTCGGTAACATTAACGGCCACAGCATTAGGTATTTTAGATTTTAGTAGCCATTGGGTTGAACTTGGCATTGCTTTATCGGTCTTATTTGCAGCGCTTAATAATATTTGGCCTATTGTATTGCGTTTAGGTTGGATAACATTTGGCTTTGGTTTACTGCATGGGATGGGGTTTGCCGGTGTGCTCGGTGAGTTGGGATTACCTGAAAACCAAAAGTTACTGGCCATTTTAGCGTTCAACCTAGGTGTTGAAGTGGGCCAGTTAGCGATTTTAGCCGTAGTGTTACCCATACTGGTTTTTTGCCGTCATCAACGATGGTATCGGGTGTGGGGAATGCAAGTCGGTTCTGTCGCGATTGGTATTATGGCGATTCAATGGTCTGTTGAGCGTTTTTAACCTCAATTATTAACCTTGAGCGTTAGTGTTAAGCGCTCGTTTCAAATTGTCTCAAGAGCCAAGCATAGTATTAATCACTATCAGATTAAATAAGAATGCCATCGGCAGTTGCTGTTTTACTCGCACGCTGGTGGCGCTAATATTGAATGAAATAAAGGTAGGAGTCGTATTGATTACAATTATTGGGACAATAGTGACGCTCATTGCCGCGATATTTGCGGTTTATAAACTCAACCAATGTACTCATGGTATTTACTTATATATTCAACAACATTATCAAGATGAATATCAACATTGTGAGGCGCTTGGCCGCAGTGCTGGCGGAGGGCAACGCAATACATCGTTGTTTGTGATGGAATCGTTTCACTCAGGTAAACTCGCGAGTATTGACGACCCGCAATTACAACAAATGCGTCAACAGCTTACGCGCTTAAAAACGCTTTTCATTTTATCGCCAACATTGATATTTTTAAGCATCATTATCATTGCTGAGCAGTGGGTTAACTAAAAGCTTACCAAGAGGTGAGTCACGCTTAACCAAACATCTCTGAACCACCAGTTAATCTTGGCTGATGATTACACGCTATTTTCAGTGAATAGTGCTATTCCTTGGCGCTATTCATATCAAGTCAATCCTGTGAAACCGCTACTCACAAGGCACAGTATTTTGCGCCTTAGCAGCAAAGTCATGCCCTCTTGAGAACTCATTCTAAGTTTGCCCTCAGTTAAATAATTGAATTGAGCGACAAAGGGTAAACCGAATTTCTATCATCAACGTATCAAGATGCAAACGGTATTTACGTTTATTCGTGGTTAATTAACGCATAACAACACGCAAAAGCTAGATATTGCATGCTTTCTTCCATAGAATGGTAAGTTAACTTTTTATCAGCAGTGATGATTTTTCTGCTCGGTTTTTATTAGGTATATTGATGTCGGCGAAACTGTTTAATCTTCCCATTAAGCTTTCATTAGAGATGATTGCGAAACTGTTCTCGGCCACGCAAATTCAAAAAGCACAAAACTACTTGATCCAGGGTCGAGTATTAGAAGTGAGCGCCAGCAGTGATAATCATGATATAGAAGCCTATGTTGAAGGTTCTGCTGAAGAGCCATACCGCCAAGAAATCACCCTCGTCAATGTTAACCACAAAATAGTGATGCGATCGCACTGCACTTGTCCCGTGCGCACAAATTGCAAACACGTTGCTGCCGCAATGTTGGCGTTGGTGGATAAAAAGCCGGTAGAAGAGCAACGCATTCACCAGTGGTTGCGCCAGCTTGATGAACAAAAAACGGTGACTGAGTTTGAAGATGAGGAAGAAGAAAAAGACCGCATTATTTATGTGCTGTCAAACGACCCTAACGGTATCTTTGTCGAATTTAAACGCAGTAAGCTCAATAAAAAAGGTCAATATAATAAAGGCAGTAAGCTGGCGTTAACCGACATTCGCTACAGTATGCCGTGGTGGATTGCCCCCGACGATAAACAAATCATTAGCTTATTACTCTCGTCTAATAATCAAGGTTCTAAAATCTACATCGACGGTGAGATTTCATACCTTGCGTTGGTCAAAATGCTGGCGGATCAAGTGTGTTTTTGGGAAGAAAATCGCACGCCACTGACCTGGGCTAAATCGATTTCACCAGAATTTATTTGGTGTGAGCTTGATAAAAAACACACGCAAATGCAAATGCGCATGCCCGGTCTTGAAAACTGGGAGTTTATCGCGACTGAGCCGCCATTGTATGTTGAATTAGATTATTTGCGTTTAGGTAAAATCGACACCGATTTATCGGCGAAAAAAATCAGTTTATTGCAACATATGCCGCCTGTGCCATTGGCGCAAGTGGACCAGATTAGCCACAAAATGTTGCAACATTTTTCACCTAAAACCGTGCCCGTACCGAGCGAAATCGATTTTTGTGAAATTAACGACCCACTTAAAACTAAACTGATTTTTACCCGTGAAATCTATGCTAATAATCCCATACTGCAACCGGTCATTCGGGTTGAGCAACATTATGGCAATATCAGTTTTAATGCTTCACTGAAACCAGAACGTATTAGCCTGGTTAAAAAGGGCAGTGTTCAATATCAAGTGCATCGCCATGTCGATCAAGAGTTAGCCATATTACAAGCCTTGACTGAAGCCGGTTTAGTGACGTTTATTCCGAGCGAATATGGCAAGCAGCCTGAGTATTTTTTAAGTGTTGGCTTATTACCTGAATCGATTTTTGAATGGTCTGATTTAACGGAAAGCGGTTTAGATGCGTTAACCGCATTGGGCGTAGAAATTGAGTTTGAAGATGATTTTGATTTAAAAATTGTCGATGCTCAGTTAGATGTTGATTTGGTTGACGATGATGAGTCTGGCTGGTTTTCATTATCACTGAGCGCCGATATTGAAGGTCAAAATGTACCGTTATTAGCCTTAGTTGCTCGTTGGTTACAACAAAACGGTGAGCCAGCCGATGACGATGAATTAATTCTTCCAGGCCCTAATGGCGGCTTTATTAAAATTAAAGCCAAAACCATTAAGCCATTGATTTCGATTATTCAAGAATTGTTTAATCGTCACTCTGGCGATCATATTGCGATACCGCGAAACAGAGCCCACATCCTTAATGACTTATCTGCCAGCGATGTACGTTTGCTTAATGGCGAACGAGTGCGCAACCTTGCGACAAAATTAGCGGAATTCAAAGGGGTAACAGAAGTTGAGTTACCTGCGGGCTTAAACGCCACATTACGCGACTATCAAAAACAAGGTTTTGATTGGCTATGCTTTTTAAAAGAGTACCAACTGGGCGGGATTTTGGCCGACGACATGGGCTTAGGCAAAACCATCCAAACCTTAGCGTTTTTACTTAAAGCTAAACAAGATGCGACTGAACATCGCACCAGCTTAATTGTGTGTCCAACCAGCTTAGTGGGCAACTGGCTTAAAGAAGCCAACAAGTTTGCCCCGTCGCTCAATGTGGTGGTTATTCATGGTAATAAGCGCCAGCCATTGTTAGATCAAATTAATGACTTTGATGTCGTGGTGACAACGTATCCGCTAATGCTACGCGATGAAGCTATTTACGGTGATTATGTGTTTGACCATATTATTTTGGATGAAGCACAGCAAATAAAAAATGCGCAAGCGAAAGTCACTCAAGTGATTAAAACCTTAAAAGGAAAGTTTCGTTTGTGTTTGTCTGGCACGCCGCTTGAAAACCACTTAGGCGAGCTGAAATCGTTAATGGATTTTTGTTTACCGGGGTTATTAGGTCAGCACAGTTACTTTAATAAAGAGTTTCGTGGTCCGATTGAGAAACAAGCGGATATTGAAAAATCAGTATTACTGAGTAAGCGTATTTCACCGTTTATGTTGCGGCGCACCAAAAAAGAAGTGGTGTCTGAACTACCAGAAAAAACCGAGATTATCCAAACACTTGAACTTGAGAAAGATCAGCGTAACTTGTATGAGTCTATCCGTTTAGTGATGGAGAAAAAGCTGCGCGAACTGTTTGCTAAAAAAGGCGTGTCGAGCAGTCATATTGAGTTTTTAGATGCATTATTAAAATTACGCCAGGCCTGTTGCGACCCACGCCTTGTTAAACTTGAGCAAGCACAGCAAGTTAAAGACAACGCTAAACTCACCTGGTTAATTCAAAATGTGCCCGAGATGATTGAAGAGGGTCGCAAAATCCTTATTTTCAGTCAATTCACAGGTATGCTCGCGCTGATTGAAGATGAATTAAAAACCATGGCAATAAGCTACAGTAAATTAACCGGTCAAACGCGCGACAGACAAACCCAAATAGATGCGTTTCAAGAGGGCGACAACTCGGTATTTCTCATCAGCTTAAAAGCGGGCGGTACGGGGCTTAACTTAACGGCTGCCGATACCGTTATTCATTTCGACCCCTGGTGGAATCCTGCTGCAGAACGTCAGGCAACCGATCGCGCGCATCGTATTGGCCAGCTCAATCCGGTATTTGTGTACAAGTTAATTGCGCAAGGTACGGTGGAAGAGAAAATCCAGGAAATGCAGCAGCATAAACAAGGTTTGGCAGACAGTATTTTATCGGATGGTACTCAAGGGCCATGGCAAGGTAACGCCGAAGATTTATTGGCGCTATTGAGTTAACGGTCGTTGTTTATGTGGTCGTTGCCCTGTGTATATATGTTTATTTATAGTGGTTTAACAGTTAGTTAATATGAGGTTACGGCATTGCCAGCAATGTATTTTAAACGAGGTTCTGGTGCACCAAGGCCAAGACGTGGCAATCGTGCTACACCTGTGCTGCACATGGATTACTTTGAGCAAGTGTTTGTTGAGCTGCGCCGTCATCCTGAAAAAATCGCTATTGTGAGACACAACATTGCTGAATTTCAGGCGCAACCCTTTTTGAAAAAAGGCTTACACACCGCCATAGATAGACTGCTACTGGTATTTGAAGACAATGATGATATTGAATTGCTCTACAAACAGGTGATGAGTGACGATGTTGGTCAGCGAGTAAGACGCTACCCGCTGATTTTTAAAGGCATCATATCGCCGACGGTCAATGCGCCAGATAATGACTAGCCTTGCATCACCTTGTTAGCAAACTCACTTGGGCCCGCTAAAATCGCCCGGCCTACTGCGACTAAATCTACTTGTTTGGTGGCTAAAATGGTTTCGATATAGTCCACGCTTTCAATGCCGCCGACACCAATAACCGCCGCAGTGGTGGTGCCTGTTAACGGCGCGGCATCTTCGACTAAAAAGCCTTCGCCGCGTTTATCTTTAGGTCGATTCCAACCACCAATACCTGACGATACATTAAGGATTTCAACGCCAGCAGCCACTAACCATTGGCTCACTTGTGCCATGTCTGCATGAGATAAGCCGCCTGGGTATCCATCTTGGCCCGGAATACGCGTCATAACGGCTAGTCTTGGTGCGACTTGTTTAATTTGAGTCACTATTTCAATTAATATTCTTGCGCGGTTTTCAAGGTTGCCACCGTATTTATCTTGACGTTGATTGGTCAATGGCGATAACCACTGATTAATCCCATAACCATGGGCACAGTGGATTTCAACTAAATCAAAACCGGCTTTATCGGCGCGTATTGCTGCCGCCACAAAGTCCTGTTGCCAAGTCGTGATATCACCTAATGTCATTGCCCGAGGCGTCGGCAACACACGGTCGTATGCGGGTACGGTAATACCAGAAGGGCCCATGATATCACTACTAATACCGGCACTGTCTTTACCGCCGCAATGGGTAATTTGTAAGCCCGTTTTAACGCCAGCATTATGCAGTGTACTGGCTATCTGGGTTAACCCAGGTAAACACGCATCATCGTATGCACCGAGTTGGTTTGTTTCACTTCGCCCAGCCAAATTCACATGGCTGTATTCAACCATCACAAGGCCTGCACCCGATTGGGCTAAATTGTGATAATGGCTAAAGGATTTTTCGGTTGCCAAACCATTAACGTCTGCCGTTTGTGATGCCATAGGCGGTACCACTAAACGATTTTTGAAGGTTAATCCGCTGGTTAAAGTTAAGGGGGTAAAACGTAAAGCAGTCATTGAAAATCCTATAAGGTAATGGCAACCAATATGCCTGCAAGCAGCATAATACTGCCCGCGGTGCGATTAATGATGTTGGCAGCTTTGGTTGAGGTAAACACTCGCTTCGCACTCGATGCCAGGTAAGCATAACCGAGATTTACCGAACCAAAAGCACAAGTGGCAATGGTTAAAATAATGATGACGTCCAAAAAGCTGACCTGGTTCATTGGCACAAATGCGGGGAAAAAACTCACATAGAAAATCAGCGCTTTAGGGTTGCCTAAAGTAATCAAAATGCCAGTGAATACATTTTTAGTTAAACTGACTTTGGCCGTCTCAACGAGTTGAACGCCATGCGCTGTCGCGCGTAGCATACTGATGCCAAGCCAACACAAATATAAGGCGCTGGCATATTTTATCAGCTCGAAAGCGGGCCCCATTGCATTGGCTATGGCAGATAATCCAAACAGGGCTAATAAGATATACAGAAAATCGCCAAGTAGCACGCCAATTGTCATCGCGACGCCATGAGAAAAGCCATTAGAAAATGAGCGAGACACCACCGCAAACACCGCAGGGCCAGGTACAATGGCCAAAATAATCATGGTGAAAAATAACGCGATAATTTGTGGGTAAGCCATTAATGTTCTTCAGTTCAATTTTTATTATGATGGATGGCACCTGTGCCGATTGATGGCGATTATAGCGTAAATTGGTCATAAAAATGCCATTAGGATGGTGCTAAAAAGTATCAATTGTGTAATTCATTATGTCTAATAGCGCCTTTCAAAATGTGTTACATTGCTTGATTATTCATGCGTATAGCACTTTTTAAGGATTGTTGTGCAGTTCATCTTATTAACCCACTCAAGAGAGTTACTTCGTGCCAGTAACACCGGCCAATTAGTGCTACAAGTGCTAGGCGATCGCGCCCGTGTGATTGAGTGGCATCGTAAGCTGCCTGATGCGGCATTACTAGCGGCCATTGAGGGAGGATGTGTGGGCTTAGTGTTTCCAACCGATGATGATTCGGCACAATTAAATTTAGACGCTACAGCGAGTGTCAATATCACCGCTAATGACTCCGCTCAATCTTTCGAGTATTTGCTGTTGCTTGATGCCACCTGGCAAGAAGCCCGTAAAATGTATAATCAAAGCCCATATCTTAAAAGCGTAGTTAAAGTGGGATTACAGCCAACACATGCCTCTATTTATCCGTTAAGGCGTAATCAGCTTGAGGGCGGGTTATGCACCGCAGAATGCGTAGCGTTATTGCTTGAAAAAGCGGGAGAGGCTGGGTTAGCGCAACAACTGACTGAATGTTTAAAAGGGTTTATTGAGCGCTAGGTTACTGAAAATCGATAAATAGATTAGCGGTTAGGCGACCGGTTTGCGGGTTGGCATCGATGTCTTTATCTGGATTGACTAGGGTTGAATGCAGCAAGTTACCGGGGTAAATCACCACACGATTTGGTCGATATTCTACCTGGTGATACAAGCTGTAATGCTCATTACTGGCAACACAATAACGCGGACTTGATTGGGTTATTTGATCAACAAAAGACTGTGCCTGGCTAAAGTATGAGTCAATATTTTCGTTATTAATCCGTTCGAAACCGCTGGTGTTATGCCTAAAAAATCCGGTGTCGCCATGGGGACCGTCATTAAGATAATGCAAAATGGCAAAGTAATACGGATTAGGTGTATCAAAGTGGGGCAAACATTGCAGTGGTATTAGGTCTTTTGCCTGGGTATCGATTAACGAAAACACCCCTTGTTGTGGCTTTAATCGCCGAGTTGTTGGAATGCGATATACATCGTAAATAAGCTGAAATACGGCATCAAGCACATCGATAATATATTGCCTTGGCAGTGCAGTACGCTGCCCAGGATAAAACGAGCTTTTATCCTGCCTAAATTGGCTGTCACTAATCGCGATATCAATCAATTGAGTGATGTCGCCTGCAAAATTATCAATCACAATAACCGGCGTTTGTTGTTGGCCAATCAATTGCACCTGAGGCGCAATGTGATTGACCTGTACTATAGGCTGAGTGGCTGATTGCGACGACATCGTTAGCTTACCCTTGCATCATCTTTGACTTGCATTGCCGTTGACTTGCAATAGTGTTGCACAAAGTCATGATGCGCTGGCAGGGTGTCAACTTTACGTTTAACCGTGGCTTTAATGTTATTTAAAAAGCTTTGCAACTCAGCAGGTTCCATTAAATCGACAATCGGATGATACTCTTTAGGTATCAAACCTTGCCCCATCATGACCTGGATCCACGAGCTTTCGCCAAACAGCTCATTACCGTATTTATAGACTTTGCCAGATTGACTAAACATATCAATACGATGTTGCAATGAGGCGGGTATTGGCATGTTTTTACAGTAGCGCCAAAAACGGCTGTCTTCACGGTCGGTAACCTTATAATGCAAAATAATAAAGTCGCGAATATTGTCCATTTCAATTTTGGTTTGTTGGTTAAATTCATCGACGTCAGCTTGAATGACGCCATGCGCCGGAAACAGTTGCAGTAAACGCACGATACTGCGCTGGATCATATGAATGCTGGTGGATTCTAGAGGCTCTAAAAAGCCTGCTGACAAGCCAACCGCAACACAGTTTTTGTTCCAATGTTGGCGACGCGTGCCGGTTTGGAATTTAATCACTCTAGGTTGATTAATCGGATGGCCTTCAATGTTATTGAGCAGTAACTCGGTGGCGTCGGCATCAGACATAAATTTACTGCAAAACACTAAGCCATTGCCGGTACGGGTTTGTAGCGGAATGCGCCATTGCCAACCAGACTCACGGGCAATCGAGCGAGTATAAGGAATGGGTTGTTGCACGGCTTCGGTTTGAACCGCTATTGCACTGTCGCAAGGTAGCCAATGGCTCCAATCTTCAAAGCCGGTATTTAACGTTTGTTCAATCAGTAAGGCTTTAAAACCGGTACAGTCGATAAATAAATCACCTTCAATGATGTCGCCACTTTCAAGCTGTAACGCTTTAATATTGCCTGAATCATCATGCTGCAATACATCGGCAATTTTACCTTCGATGCGTGTCATACCATGTTGCTCGGCAAATTTGCGTAAGAATTTGGCGTATAAACTGGCGTCCATATGATAAGCGTGGTTGTAATCTTGATTGGGTAATACCGCAAAGCGTCCCTGACGAGCGGCTAAATGCTCAGTGCAATAATCGCCGATTTCACTGACCATATTTTGCTGCTTGCCTTTAAGCCAAAAATGCTGAAAACCACAAGCCCAGCAGTCTTTGCCTAAAAATCCAAACGAGTGCAAATAATCTTTATTCACGTCATGCCAGTTTTCGAATTGGATCCCCAGTTTAAACGTGGCATTGGTGGCGGCCATGACATCTTGCTCTTTTAAACCCAATAATCGATGAAAAATGTGTAACGTAGGGATGGTGGCTTCGCCAACACCGACAGTGCCAATGTCGTCTGATTCAACTAATACAATATCTAGATTTTTGCCCATGAGTTTGCTAAACGCGGCTGCGGCCATCCAACCTGCAGTGCCACCGCCAGCAATGACGACTTTTTTGATTGATTTATTCATCTTGGGCATCCTGTTTAATATCTTAGTTTTTGCTGTAGTCAGCATTATCGTTTTAATTTATTGATTAAATCTGCGCGTAACTTACGGGCATTTAACTCATCTAACGGTTTAGTTAGCATGCCTTTAGCGTTATCTGGGATATAACTGTCGTCTACATCATCATGTTCAAAGATGTAATGGTCGAACATCGCTTTCCACGCTAGGCGCTGGGCCTTTGGCAAGGACCGTAGGCTTAACATGCTGTGTTGTAATGCGTTATTAGGGCGACCTAAGTAACCCGGCGTATCACGCCACCAGTGAGTAATGAGTACATTGATATCGTCAATGCCGCGTACATGGTGCCACCACATACTGGGAATAAATAATACATCACCGGGCGTTAATTCAGCGGTTAACGCCGCATCTAACGCCTGTTGAAATTTGGGGAAACGCTCAAAATCTGGGTTATCAAAGTCCACCATGCTGATATCCTGCCCGCCAGGAGCAAACTCCATTGGGCCAACATACAGGTTACTGATTTGCTCTGGTGGAAACAGGGTGAAAGTGCGCTTACCCACTACGTTGCAGGCAAGGTTTAGCGGAAAGTCAAAATGGGCCGCTACTTTAGTTTTGTTACCTAACCAAATACTGGTCAGTGGATTGATAGGCTGTAAATTAAGGCTATTTTGTTCACCAAGCCCGGGCAGGCATTGATGAATATCAGTAGAACCCATGTAAATACCGGCAGGATTTTCGCTGGCATTTTCTTGTTGTAAGCGTGCTAACAGTTGATTGAAATCAAGCCGGCCAGCATGGTAATTAAAGCCATCAATCTGCTGATTGTAAAACACTCGGCCTTGTTGCTCTGGTGCTAAGTGATAGGCGGTAACAGCATAACCTTGATAAAACTGGCGCAGGTAATCTAACGCCTTGTCGGCCGATTCAAGCCCTGCCTGCACTAAAGGCCAATGACGACACAACCCTTTAAATACCATGGGTTTGTCGGCTTGTTCTATGTGCGTCATTACTTGCGCTAACGTCCAATCGCTGACGTAGTCGACGGCTGTTAATGTGTCATTGGACATCTGCGCGGTTCCTTAGCCTTGAGCATTTTTAAGGTTAAGCAAATCGCGGACTGTGCTCTGTGATGCTAGCGCCATATAAATGGCTTGCAAGTAACCTTGTTGATGCAAGGTGGCTAACGTGTCGGCAGGGAGCGTGGCTAAGGTATTTTCGTTAATGGTGTAAAAACCAATCATTTGATGTTTTTGGCCGTTGTCGAGTTCGATGTCTAAGGTAAAGGACTCGAGTAACTCATGCTCAATTAACACGTTAATGAAACGCTGGCTGTCGATAAGTCCGTGATGAATGATTTCCAACATTTCGCCGACTTCATCTAATAACGGAGTGTTACCGCCATAAGGTAAAAATAGCGCTTCGCCCTCAGTTTGGCTGACTCTTGGATGATCTAAATCTACATGAATCACCCGTTGTTGACGCTCAACGCCATCTTCACGTACGGTTTGTTGGCCGATTAAAAAAGGTTGGCGGCGCACACTGAGCGGCACATAAGCGGCATTCCAGCCAGATTCTGTTAAAAACAGATTTTCATTTTGTGCAAACCCAAATAAGGCTACCGAATAAAATTGACCTGTAGCGACATCTTTGTGAAAGAAAATAGGATAGTGAGCCTGAATGCTGCGAAACTCTTGCGGGAATGTCACGGTATACCAAAGGTTGTCGCCTAATGCGGCAGAGCGGCTGGTGTTCACCTTTAAGTCTTTATGATCGATGCTGTTTAGTAGTACATGTTGGCTCATGTTAAATCCTATTTTATTTGTTCAAATACATTATATTGTTATGATTTTTGTACGTGATGTCATTTATGTCAATTAATCTCATCAAAGCTTAGGGAAACCATATTGAGCCACTTTATCTAGTAGTGCTCGGTTACTCGGTAAGCTTTTGCTTAATGCTTGAGTGCGTTGTTGATTATCGGTGAACAGTCGTTGCGCAAGCTGTTGCATAGACGGTTTTACATGGCTTGGTAACTGAGTTTGAAAGCCCATACCATAGAGCACATATTGAAAACTGGCGGCTGGGAAGAGCGCCTCTTTATAGCTAATATCATGTTGGCTTGGCGCCTGGTAACGCCATAATTCCAGCTGTGCTTGTAAACGTTCGGGTATTGAACTGCTGTCACGATGATCGCGCCAATAGGCATCAGTTTCACGCTGGCTAATAACATAGTGTAGTTTTAAAAAATCGATAATTTGTTGCCAATGCTGCTGATAACGTAAGTTGACTCGTTCTGCAATCGTGTCCATCACCTGACGATTGGGCGGTAATTGCTGCGCTATTGTGGAAGCAGTCCATTCAATTAACGCAAGAGCTGAGGCTTCTAACGGTTCGATAAATCCAGCTGCCATTCCAATGGCAATACAATTGTTTTGCCAACATTTAGCATGATAACCTGGGCTAATATTGAGCTTTCGCGGCTCAAGTTTTGAGGCGAGTTCATTACTGGTGCCGTTGGCGGTTAAGTAATCACGTAGCACTTGCTCAGCTTGGTTGTCATTACTGTGACTTGATGAATACACATAACCGACCCCTTTACGGGTAGGTAAACCAATATCCCAAATCCAACCGTTTGGCTGCGCGGTTGAGTGAGTACAAGATGCAATCGCGGTTGCAGGGTCTTCATAAGGCACTTGCATCGCTAAGGCGCTGTCATTAAATAACACTGATTTTTGGCATAAAAACGGGACTTGTAAATGCTCGCCCAATAGCAATGATTTAACACCAGTACAGTCGATAAATAATTGGCCACTAATTTCACCATGCTCTTTTGTTATCAGTTTATCAATATCGCCTTGGTCATTATTTTTGATCAGGCAGACATGATCGCGAATATGTTTTACACCCAGCTTTTGGGTGCAATGTTCGCTTAACAGTTGGCTGAATTTGCCCGCATTGAGATGATAACCGTAATTATTTTGAAAATGATATTGCGCTGATGAGATGGTTTTTGGCGCTAAACCGAGCTGTGATAATACTTCCTGGCTACTGACGGCCTGCGCAAAGCTCACTTGTTCTGAGTGAGGTAACCAAAATGGGCATAAATCGAGTTCTTGGAGACCATGTGGCAGGCTAAAAGGATGCAAATAACTGTTTGATTGTGTCGATTGTGCGGTGGCGGTATCTGTGCGCCAATTGATAAAACGAGAGCCTTGTTTAAAACTGGCATCACAACGACGAATAAAGTCATTTTCATCAATGCCTATCTTGCTCAAGGTTGAGCGCATTGAAGGCCAGGTACCTTCACCTACACCAATGGTGGCTACATCGGGCGATTCAATTAAGGTGATGTTGAGCTTAGGAGAGTTAGCCAATACGCCCTTGTCGACATTATGCTCAGCCGCCAGTAATCCTGCGGTGATCCAACCGGCAGTGCCGCCACCAATAATGACTATTTGGGTGATTGGTTTTTGCATTATCTCTACCTACGCTTTGGGCGTTATTGTTATTTTAACGATTCTATGATGTTTTATTCGCATCAGAAACATCATAAGTAGAATTTTGTAAAATGTAAGCTTTTTCAATTATTTGTTTTAATTGGGCAGGGTGCTAATTTCAATATAAAAACGAGCAAATCCCAAATAAAAATAGTAACGTCCTTGTTACTCAATATCTTGCAATAAAAAGAGGTGACAAATTTTGTGCACCTCAACGACCTAAATAGAGCCTTGATGTATCCCGTTCAAACTGAGGTAAGACGGGATAAAACATCAAGTGGGTTATCACTTAGAAAGTGTAACGAGCACCAATACTATAGCGCGCGCCCGTTTCTGTTAGGTTTAACACTTGCTCGTCAGCCAGTCCGTGTACACGAACATACTCTTCAGTAATGTTAAGTCCCTCGAAAAACACGGTTAAGCCTTCAACTTGCTCGATGTCATAACTGACTGACAAATCGATTTGCGAGTAAGCTTCAGTGTACTGAGGGAATAAACCAGTACCTTGACTCGTTGCACTTAAGAACTCGTCACGCCAGTTGTAAGCCACACGAGCCTGGAAGCCATAGTTTTCATACACTAATACAGCGTTGGCGGTATCACTGATACCAACTAGCGCTAAATCGCTGTTAACTAATGTGTAGTTTGCTATCACGCCCACTCCGCTTTCGCCGAAGAAGTGCTGCGCTGCAAATTCCCAACCGTCAATGACTGAGTTTTCTGAACTGTTCAATGGAGTGTTAATATTAAAGTTTAACAGCTCATCATTGTTGGCTGCACTGCCGCTAATGATTTGGTTGGTTGCGTCTACTGCAGCATTATCAGCAAAGTTTGCGAAAATATAATCACGTACTGCACCCGCTTCCGTTGTGCCAGTTGCAGCAACAGCCGCTTTGTATAAATCGCCCGATGCTGGGTTGTAAATACCATTAGTGGTTGCAACTGGATCAACACTGATAAAGTTTTGTGTGTCTTTACGGAAATATCCCACAGAGACGTAGCTTGATGGCGCGTAATACCACTCTGCCGAGAAGTCGATGTTTTCAGATTCTAGCGGCAATAATGTTGGGTTACCCGCTGAACCACCACCATTAGTTCGGTTAGCCAGTGTGGCTAATACAGTACCGCCCTGAATGTCTGTGTAGCTAGGACGACCAATGGTTTCACTGTATGCAGCGCGGAGCATGACATCTTCTACCACTTCAATATTGAAGTTAAAGCTTGGCAGTACATAGTCATAGTCACCGGTTTTAGTTTCAAAGACTTGCTCACCAGTAGGTGATAACGCAATCTCTGTTTCGGCAATCCAATCCGCACCATCATAACCGGCAACTGCAGCGGTTGAGGTGACATCAGTTTGTTCATAACGCAGTCCGAAATGCACGTCATACGGCATACCAGAAATTTCATCTTCGTAGTTGTACTGTACGTAAATCGCTTGCGATTCTTCTTCAGTATAACGATCTGTTTCAGCAGCATAGTTAGTTGACGGGCAGAAGCCATTTCCACAATCACCACTAACAGAAGAGGCATAATTTGCTGCTGCGTAATCACGTACTGAGGCAAAATCCCACATGAAAATGGTATTTAGGATATCGAAGTTACCATCAGCAAGTGAGAAATCACCGCCATTGGCATCAAATTTATCTTGAATGGTATCAGCAGGGAACCAGGCATCATCTAAATCACCAGCAGAACCTACGCCACCCCAATCGTTACGTTGCACGTTAACGGTTTGAGAGTGGTTGTTGACGTTCGTTAACGCAATACCAAAATCAATGCTGCCCGCATCTTCAAGATAGTATTCACCGTCAAACTGATACTGGTCAATTTCAGACTTGTTACGTGAATTGGTAAATACTGAACCGGTTACCATCATATCTGCCGCGGTTACAGCGTTACCGCCGCCCACTGCAAGTACCGGTAAATCACCACTAAAGTCGGTTGCAGCACTAGTACGGATAAACGCTGCTGTACTTAAATTGTTGCTTGAACCGTAAAGGTTGTTGGGTTTGTTTTCAGCCACTGAGTTGTGCGCATCAAAGGTTAGCTTTAGGTTATCTGTTGCTTGCCACTCGATGTTGAAGCCTAATGAACCACTTTCGTTACGTACGCCATAATCGCCGGCGGCCATTGATAAGTCAGCGGGTGAGTCGTAGGTTTCAGAATAAATAAGCGGTGATGCATAAGGACCATCAGACCATACGTTTTCAGATGGAACAAAGTTAAACCATGCTGATACGTCATTTGATTGAGTGTCGATATCGTTGCGCATATAGGTGTAATCTAAAGTCGCGGTAACGGTGTCGATTGGACTGTATTGCAGAACTAGCTGGCCGTTTGTACGAGTACGTTGCTGTTCTTCAAAACGATACACAGTAGTTTGTGGCACTGAATAGAAATCATCATCACCAGGACGGTTAACCTGGGTGTTGTCGTTGGCTACGCCGCCCCATTCACTGGCATTAGTTGCGGTACCTGGGAATGTGCGCCAGCCGGTACCGACTTGTGCTTGTTGGTTACCGCTTTCACGATCTTGGTAGCTTGCAGACAATGAAATACCAAAGGTGTCATCGGCAAAGGTATTTGAATATAAGCCAGATACCTCAGGTGTCACTGAACCGTTATCAGTTGATTTGTCATCAACGGCTTTAACGCCAACAGTCGCTTTAAGACCTGGCGAGTTCAATGGCTTATGAGTCAAAATATTGATAGTTGAGCCGATACCACCGGTAGAATCTGATGCTTGGCTGGTTTTATGGACTTCTACACCGCTGATACTTTCAGATGCGATGTTAGCAAAGTCAAATGAGCGAGTACCAGTAGTGACTGGCATTTGACGACCATTGAGGGTGATCAAGTTGTAGTCTGGGCCAAAACCACGCACAGACACTTTACTGCCTTCGCCGTTAGAGCGGTCAATCGATACACCGGTAATACGTTGTAGCGACTCTGCTAGGTTAGTGTCTGGAAATTTACCAATATCTTCAGCAGAAATAGAATCTACAACGCCGCTTGAAGAACGCTTCACATCCATTGATTTAATTAAACTGCCACGAATACCAGTAACCGAAATGACTTCGATATTTTCTTCGCTGACTTCATCTGCAGCATGAGCTGGTAGGATACTGCTCATACCAAGTACAAGCGATAAACTGGTCGCAAGCTTGGTTTTGTTAAATGTTCTTGTTTTCATCTAGGAAATCCCCATTGACTAGATTTATTTCTTTCAATATTGCGAGTTGGGCGCAAATCGTTTTTTGTAATTCTCCATCGGCGCTGCAATCATTATTTATAAATTGTTGTCATATAAAACAGCTAATGTAAGCGCTTACATAAAACTAGTGTAAATTGTGACCTTAGTCAACAAAAACAAGTTTAAATTATTACATTTCGTTAACCATCGTGCTAGGGGATAGTGCGCATTCAATTTAACTTATTGTTTATATTTATTTTATTTTTCAACCGGCTTTTTAGGTGTAAATGTAAGCGCTTTCTTTAGTTGGTGGAAATGTTACCAGCTTTAGTGCTGATTAATCTGATAAATAGCCATTGGTAGCATCATCAGAATAACCTTTTTGGCTATAATCAAATGAATTTGTGAAAAGTGATGCTCAAGAAAATAAAAAACCAGCAAATGCTGGTATTTAGGTATTTAGGTATTTAGATCATAGTGATCGCGATTTTTACGCTAGCGATGCAGGTTAATCAATTGCTTTGGTGGAGGTGCGAATAAATAACTCCGGTAAGAATGAGCTTTCAACCACGGTTTCTTTGTCATTATAGACATTTTGTAATACCCACCTTGCGGCCATTTTACCCATTTCGTGAATAGGGTTGCTGACTGTGGATAGCTTAGGCGAAATGTATTGAGGGAATGGGATGTTATCGTAACCGATAAATGAGATGTCTTCAGGCACACGCAATCCCTGTTCTAAGCAAACCGATATCGCCCCAGATGCCATCTGATCGTTTGCGCATACAACAGCGGTAATGGGTTTGTTTAGCGACAACAAATGTTCCATAGCCTCGCTGCCGCCGGCTTCTTTAAAATCGCTTTCAATGCAGAGACTGTCATCAAAATCAATGTTGTATTGCTTAAGCGCGCGTTGATGACCTTTTAAACGATCTCTTACGTCGAGCTTAAACAGCGGGCCTGAAATATAAGCAATGTCTTTATGGCCAAGTGACAAAATATGATTGGTCGCCGTAAAGCCGCCTTGTTCATTTTCAAGATAAACACAGCGCTCTTTAATGGAGTCAATATAGCGGTTAATAAACACGATGGGCGTTGAACCTTTACTCAGTTCAATGAGGTATTCGTCTGACACTGCTTCAATGTCTAAAATCAGTGCATCACAGCCGCGACTCATTAAAAACTCAACACTGTCTTTTTCTTGCGCTTCATCGCTATGGCCTGCGGCGATAATCACGTGTTTGTTGGCGCTACGAAGCACGGTTTCAATTTCGGTCATCATCGGACCGTAAAATGGACCGTCGAGTTGCGATACCAACACGCCAACGCTATTGGAACAATTAGACGCTAAAGACTGGGCAATCGTATTGGGACGATAGCCTAAGGTTTGCATCGCATCTAATACTTTCTGTTTGGTTTTGTCACTGACTTTTGTGTTGTTGTTCATCACTCGCGACACCGTCGCCAGAGAAACACCTGCCATTACAGATACATCGTAAATCGTTGCCATATCGTCATTTCACGTTAAAGAGTTCAAATTAGCCTTGGAGCATAGGGCTCCAAGACTAACATGCTTTTATTTTACTTCTCTATTTAATTCTAAATGGATTTCATCAACTCTTTTATTGTCTAACACATACCAGCGCATCACTAAGGCGACCAAAATAGATCCAATGGCAGGGAAAAGCGTAAATGATATTAAAATACCTTGTTGCGTTGCTTCAGTTTGTACTGTATCGGCTTGATAGCCATAACCGGCAAGCAACCAACCTGCAGCAGCACCACCAATGGCGACACCCAGTTTGATGAAAAATATCACCGAAGAATAAATCATCCCGGTAATACGCACGCCATTTTTGTATTGGCCATAATCGACAACGTCGGCCATTTTTGCCCACAATAATGGGGTTGCCATGTTGAAGGTAAAGCCCCACACGATAAACATGCCGAAAGCGAGCACGACTTGATCGCTAGGGACAAAGTAACTCGCGATACACATGGCTGCAGCAAGGAGTTGTAAGGTGATATAAGCTTTGACCTTACAAAAACGTTTCGCCAAAGGCTCTGCCAAAATACAGCCAAAGATGTTACCAACCATACCTAAGGTGATAAATAAGGTGATTGAGTCTGGCATGTTGAGGTAATACTTAACGTAATAAATAGCCAAGCTAGTGCGCAATACCATGCCTGATAATAAACACACGGAAGCAACTGCAAGCACGCGCCATTGATCATTTTTGAGCATGTCGCCAAAGTCTTTCTTAAAACTCGATTGCTGATCGATGGGTGGGTGAAGACGCTCTTTAGTGCCCCAAAAACACACTAAAAACATCGCCACGCCTAAAATGCTCATGGCGGTAATGGTGAGCTGATATCCTTTAGCTTGGTCACCTTCCCCCAAGAATTCGACAAGGGGCAAAGTTAAACCTGACACCAGTAAGCCGCCCAACATGGCAAATACAAAACGGTATGACTGCACCGATACTCGCTCTTTAGGATCCGCGGTTAATACACCGCCTAATGCACAGTAAGGAATGTTAATCGCGGTGTAGACCATCATTAATGCCGTATAGGTTACAAAGGCATAAATCATTTTGCCGTCTTCAGTTAAATCAGGGGTGGTGAATGCCAGCACACTGATGAAGCCAAAGGGCAGGGCAAACCAAAGTAGATAAGGCCTGAATTTACCCCAACGGGTATTGGTTCTATCGGCGAGTGCGCCCATGAGTGGGTCGGTTACCGCATCGATTAAACGCACGGCTAAAAACATCGTGCCGACAAATGCAGGTGAAATACCGAAAATGTCGGTATAGAAAAAGGTTAAAAACAGCATCACCGTTTGGAAGACGATGTTACTTGCTGTGTCCCCAAGTCCGTAAGCGATTTTCTCTTTAATACTGATCATACGTGCCTCAATAATTGTTGTTATATTTTTAATATGATGCGCTGAATAAAATAAAGCCGTTCATAGGAACGGCTTAAACAGTCGGTGGTTATTTTCTGTTAGCTAATAAGTCTTTATAGGCATAGGCGCTCGACTTAAGCGTTCGCTTTTGGGTGTCATAATCAACATAGACAATGCCAAAACGTTTTAAATAACCTTCGGCCCATTCAAAGTTATCCATGAGGCTCCAGGCAAAGTAACCCACAATATTAACGCCTTGTTCTATTGCGTTATTCACAGCATTTAAGTGGGCATCATAATAAGCGAGTCTGTCTTGATCATCCACCTTACCGTCAATCAATTTATCGTCCATGGCGGCGCCATTCTCGGTGATGTACATCGGCGGTAATGGATAAAGTGCATGCAATGAGACTAATAAATCAGTGAATGATTGTGGGTAAATCTCCCAACCAATATCGGTTTTAGGATTATCAACCATATCAATTTGGCTAAAGCCTGTTACTGCATCTGCTTTGTAGACTGCACGGGTATAAAAGTTAATGCCTAAAAAGTCGATAGGCTGCGCAATAATATCAAAGTCGCCTTGTTCAATTATTGGCATATCCTCAGGGGCAAAATCGTTAATAATCTCTGGATAGCAGCGATCAAACAATGGTTTGATGTACCACTGATTAAAATACTGGTCGGCTTTACTGGCTGCTTGTACATCTTCGGCAGACTCTGTGGCACTGTAACAAGGGGTAAAATTAAGTACGATGCCGTTTTCAGTGTTTGGACTGTTTTTTTGCAATACTTTCATGGCCAAACCATGGGCTAACAATAAATGATGCGCTGATTGACGACCATAAGATTTTTTGGCTAATCCAGGTGCATGTACGCCAATTTCATAACCTAGATACGAACTGCAAAAAGGTTCATTGAATGTCGCATAAGAATATACTCGGTCGCCAAATGCTTGAGTGATTTTGTCGGCATAGTCTGCAAATAGGTAAGCGGTTTCACGGTTTAACCAGCCGCCATTGTCTTCAATGTGTTGTGGTAAATCCCAGTGGTATAAGGTTACAAACGGTTTAATGCCGCGACGATTTAACTCGTTTAACAAATCAGTATAAAACTGCACACCTTGAGCATTTAAACTGCCATCTTTGTGCAGTACACGTGGCCATGAAATAGACAGACGATAAGCGTCTACGCCTAATGACTCAATCAAATCAATATCTTCACGCCACAGCTTTACGTGCTCGCAAGCTTGCTCGCCATTTGAACCATCACGTACTTTGCCTGGCGTGGCGCAAAAAGTGTCCCAAATACAGGCCAAACGTGACTCTGCTGCACCTTCGATTTGAAACGAAGCTGTCGCTACACCATAGGTGAATGCTGTTGACTGCATCTTCGAGTTGGTTGGTAACATTATTTTCATATAATTATTCACTTCACATTAATTGAGTTTGAGTCTTTATCATTGAAAGTTTTTTACGCTGTAACACCCGTGATAACAGGTTAATGTCGATTGACTCTAGGATGAAAAATTCTATTCGTTTGGCTAAAAATCGTTGACATCAGTTATCGATATGTTAAAAATGAAAGCGCTTACATTGAGATTAGTGATTAATTATCCAAAGGTCAATAATTGATTTTGCAAATTATTCACAATAGGTCTGTAGGGGAAGTCATTAACTGGGCCAGGGTCTGAGGTAATGATTTATGGGCATATTTTGTCGCTACCGCGTGGTAGCAATCAATAATATCGATTGATAACAACCCAATATAACGATTTATAACATAGGGAATGTCATGGCGACTTCACAACAGCAAACAGAATTCACTGGCGGTGATTCTATTCATCAATTAGGAGACTTTCGCTTTGCGTTGGTCGCGTTAACCTCGTTGTTTTTTATGTGGGGCTTTTTAACTTGCCTCAATGATATTTTAATTCCTTACTTAAAAAATATGTTTGAGCTTAATTATGCTCAAGCAATGTTAGTGCAGTTTTGCTTTTTTGGTGCTTACTTTATTGTGTCGATTCCTGCGGGCGCATTAGTGGGTAAGATTGGTTATCAAAAGGGGGTTATTACCGGTCTGGTTATTGCCTGTGTCGGCTGTTTATTATTTTATCCGTCAGCCAGTTATGGCTCGTACAATATGTTCTTGTTCGCCTTTTTTGTGCTGGCATCTGGTATTACGATTTTACAAGTATCAGCTAACCCTTATGTTAGCGTTCTTGGCCCGGCTGAAACGGCATCTTCTCGCTTAACGTTAACTCAAGCATTTAACTCATTGGGCACAACCGTTGCTCCTTTCTTTGGTAGTTGGTTAATTTTATCGACGGTTGAACATGACGCGAAAATTACCGAAGTGGGTGAGGTCATTGGCCAGTTATCGGTGCAGCAACAAGCCAGTGCAGTACAAACCCCTTACTTAATTTTAGCCGGTGCGTTGTTCGTATTAGCGCTTATTTTTATGTTGTTAAAGTTGCCGTTACTGGGCAAAAAAGTGATCAGCACTGAAAAAGATTCTGGCGGCAGCGCGTGGAAGTATCCGCATTTAGTATTGGGCGCAGTGGGGATTTTTGTGTATGTCGGCGCCGAAGTAGGCATTGGCAGTTTTCTCATTAGCTTTTTAACCCAAGACGATATCGGTGGTTTATCTGAATCACAAGCGGCGCATTATATCGCCTATTATTTTGGTGGTGCTATGGTTGGCCGCTTTATTGGCGCGGGTGTTATGCAAAAAATTAAAGCGGGTAAAGTGTTAGCCTTTAACGCGCTGTGTGCTTGCGTGTTGATTGTCGCCGCCATGTTTAATGTTGGCAGTGTGGCGATGTGGGCATTATTGCTGGTGGGGTTATGTAACTCAATTATGTTCCCAACCATTTTCAGTTTAGCGTTACAAGATTTAAAACAACATACTAGTCAAGGCTCAGGTATTTTATGCTTAGCGATTGTCGGCGGCGCTGTACTACCGCTTTTACAAGGTGTTTTAGCCGACAGTTTAGGCATTCAGTTAGCATTTATTGTGCCGCTAGTTTGTTATGGTTTCATTGGTTATTACGGTTTAGTGGGCTGCAATGCAACGCGTCCAACATTTAATGCACAGCAGCAAGGATAAGGAAATTACATGAACACGAATAACGCGATTGTCGCTTTTAAATCGACAACCATGACGACAAAATTAAGCACGCTAAGTTTGGCTGTATTGTTATCGCTAAGCGGGTGCAGTGATGCAAAACAAGTTGAACAAAGCAAAGATGTAAAAGCGGTTGTCGACACTAAACCCGCTGAAGTTGTCGCTAAGTCTGGTATTGATTTATGGCCAGCACTGACACCTGCTATTGCCAAAGATGTTGAGCTCGAAGCTAAAATTGCCGCCCTGGTGAGCAAGATGACGGTAGAGCAAAAAGTGGCGCAGATGATCCAGCCTGAAATTCGCGACATCACCGTTGAAGATATGCGCAAGTACGGTTTTGGATCATACCTTAATGGTGGCGGGTCTTACCCTAATAACGATAAGCACGCCACGCCAGCGGACTGGATAGCTTTAGCTGAAACCTTATATCAAGCCTCTGTTGATGACTCTGTTGATGGTAGCAATATCCCGACGATGTGGGGAACTGACGCAGTGCATGGCCACAACAATGTCATTGGGGCAACGTTATTTCCACATAATATTGGGTTGGGTGCGGCCAATAATCCTAAATTAATTGAGCAGATTGCGGCGATTACGGCCAAAGAAGTCATGGTAACAGGCATTGATTGGGTGTTTGCACCAACCGTTGCGGTTGTTCAGGATGACCGCTGGGGCCGCAGTTATGAGGGGTATTCAGAAGACCCAAGTATTGTAAGAGATTACGCTTTTGCGATTGTTGAAGGTTTACAAGGCGCAGTAAATGGCGACTTTTTGTCTGATCAACGGGTTCTGTCAACCGTTAAGCATTTTATCGGTGATGGTGGCACAGAAAAAGGCATTGATCAGGGCGACAACATCGCCAGTGAGCAAACACTCGTTGATGTGCATGCCCAAGGGTATGTTGGTGGGTTAAATGCAGGCGCACAGAGTGTGATGGCCTCGTTTAATAGCTGGCACGGCGAAAAAAACCATGGCAATAAATACTTACTGACCGATGTATTAAAAGATCGCATGGGCTTTGACGGTTTTGTGGTGGGCGATTGGAATGGCCATGGACAAATTCCAGGTTGTACCAATGAGTCGTGTGCACAGGCGGCGAATGCGGGCTTAGATATTTTTATGGTGCCGACGGCTGCGTGGAAACCATTATTTGAAAACACTGTGGCGCAAGTTAATAGTGGCGAAATTAGCCAGGCTCGATTAGACGATGCTGTATCACGTATCTTAAGGGTTAAATTAAGAGCCGGTTTATTTGATAAGCCAAGCCCTGCTAACCGTCCGTTATCGGGCAAAACAGAGCTTATCGGCCAGGCAAGTCATCGTGATGTTGCTCGTCAAGCGGTGCGTGAATCATTGGTGTTATTGAAAAACAATCAAAATGTATTACCGCTTTCACCTAAGTTAACGGTTTTGGTTGCGGGTGATGCAGCCGACAATATCGGTAAGCAGTCTGGCGGCTGGACAATTACCTGGCAGGGTACAGACAATAAAAATGCCGACTTCCCAGGCGCAACGTCAATTTACTCAGGTATTGAGCAAGCTGTCAGTCAGGCCGGTGGTCAAGCAATGCTGAGTGTTAATGGCGAGTTTACTGAACAGCAAAAGCCAGATGTGGCCATTGTGGTGTTTGGTGAAGAGCCTTACGCAGAAGGTAATGGCGATATTGATAACCTTGAATATCAACGTGGTGACAAGCGCGATTTAGCCTTGCTAAAGCAGCTTAAAGCGCAAGGTATTCCAGTGGTATCTGTATTTATCAGTGGTCGCCCAATGTGGGTGAATGCCGAGTTTAATGCATCGGACGCCTTTGTCGCAGCATGGTTACCTGGTTCAGAAGGTCAAGGTATTGCAGATGTGTTATTCACTGATGCAGACGGTAAGCTCAAACATGACTTTGGTGGTAAATTATCATTTTCATGGCCTGCGACACCGCAGCAAACAACCGTCAATGTGCCGTTAGCAAGTGCCTCCGCTGAAGCTAAAGCACAATACAAACCGCTTATCCCATTTGGTTATGGCCTTAATTATCATTCTGATATCAGTAGCGCAGTGACATTAGATAATTTGTCTGAAGATAATTTATCTGCTGAACAAACCACTTCTGATCTTGCCTTATTTGAGCGTGCAGTTAAGTCGCCATGGTCAATGTACATTGCCAATAGCGCAGAGCGCCAAGGTTTGTCGAGCAGCGTCGCACAAAACAGTGCGTTAACGATTCGCACCATGGACCGTGTCGTACAAGAAGACGCTCGATTTGTGTCATTTAATGGTAGTGAGCAGGGGATCGTTGGATTAATCAGTAACTTCCCACGCGACTTTAGAGCCTACAGCAACAGCGATTCAGCGTTGACCTTAAGTATTAAGACGACATCATCATTGCAAAAGCCACTTTGGTTAGGCATGGCGTGTGAAGGTGATTGCCGTAAACAGGTCGATATTGCTCAACAAGTGAATAGCAAGTTAGGTGAGTGGCAGAGTATTAGTGTGTCATTGGCGTGTTTTGCTAGCGAGCCAATGGACTTTGGCAAAATCACCATGCCATTCTATCTCGCGACCAGCGATAAAGTTGATGTGAGTTTCAGTGATGTGGTAATCCATACTCAGCCAAGTGAAAACACGGTTCAATGTAAAAAGTAAACTGTGTAGAGAGCCAGACCAGCCCCCAAATATACAGGTACGGTCTGGCTTAACTTATATTAAGTATTGAACATCATGAGTAAACAAATGAAGCGTTTTGCTAACAACCATTCAATTTTACCAGGCGTAACGGCTTTAACGTTGGCCTCCTTTTTTCTCTCGGGTTGTCATTCAGTTGATACAGAAAACCAAACTCATGGTGCAACCCGTCTGGGTTCTTCTGCCTGGAAAATGGTATGGCAAGATGAGTTTGAGGGGCATGACGTCAATGCTGATAAATGGAGTTTTGCAGTTGATTGTTATGGTGGTGGAAATAATGAAGCACAATGTTATACCGCCCGAACTGAAAACGCTTCTGTGGCCGATGGCTTACTGACAATCACAGCAATTAAAGAACGTTTTTCTGGCCCTGCGGTCAATGGCGCTGACCCGAGTTATGATGTCAATGACACATCGAAAACACTGGATTATACCTCTGCACGTTTGGTGTCAAAAAACAAAGGCGATTGGAAATACGGCCGTTTTGAAATTCGCGCGAAGTTACCTCAAGGGCAAGGAACTTGGCCAGCTATTTGGATGCTTCCTACCGATTGGGTATACGGTCCTTGGGCGGGTTCTGGCGAAATCGATATTATGGAAGCGGTAAATCTCAAGGTGGTTGCCAACGGTGAAGCGCCTGTTTCTGCTATTCATGGCACCTTACACTACGGTAAACAATGGCCTAATAATGTCTATACAGGGCAAGAATATCACTTACCTAATGGCATCAATCCAGCCGATGACTTTCATGTATATGCAATTGAATGGCAACAAGGTGAAATACGTTGGTATGTCGATGATGTTCATTTTGCTACACAACAATCCTCAGGTTGGTATAGCCAATATGCCGATGAAAATGGCGAGTTAGTTAACGCCCCAGATGATGCGCCCTTCAATCAGCGGTTTCACATGTTATTAAACCTTGCCGTCGGTGGTGATTGGGCAGCGAATGTGCATAACAAAGGAATTGACCCTGGGGTGTTTCCGCAAGCGATGTTAGTCGATTACGTCAGAGTATATGAATGTGCGCAATCGCCAAGCACAGGCGCTGGATGTGAAACCATGAATAACAATGCCGTTATTGTTAGCGGTAAAACCTTAACTGACAGTACGCAATAGTTGTCTTTTTCAATGTGCAGAATTCACTTAGAAAGCATTGAATACGAATGCAAAGATGCACTGTTTGCTTTGAGGCTTGTGGCGCTTAGCTTAGTATCAGCAGAGCCAAAAAGTGTTATCAGATTGTTGTAACAGACTCTTGTAATAGATTGTTGTAATAGATTCTTCTATCAATGAGCTGTAGTGGCTAGATAAGCGTTAATCATTTTAGGATTAACTACGATGAAATGAATATATCAATTTACGGTGCGAACGATGGCATAATGTATATCAATGGTATCGAACCGCTATAAATTTTTAAGGAATTGATTTGTCGAACATTACATTTACAGCCGCAGATTTACAAAAAATCGTTGTGCTTGCCAAAGAGGCTGGCGACGCCATTATGCAGGTATATGCTCAATCCGATTTAGGGATTGAAGTTAAGCAAGATGACAGCCCAGTGACTGCTGCGGATATTGCTAGTCACAATGTGATTGTTGCAGGGCTTAACAGCCACTTTGCCGATATTGCGGTAATGAGTGAAGAAGCCGCAGACATTAGCTGGGCTGAAAGACAAACCTGGCAAACCTATTGGTTAATAGACCCACTTGATGGCACTAAAGAATTCATTAAGCGTAACGGCGAGTTTACCGTCAACATTGCGCTAATTCACAATGGTAAAGCCATTGCCGGTGTTGTTTACGCCCCAGTGTTGAATAAATGCTATAGCGGGGTGATTGGCCAAGGCGCCTGGCTTGAACATAACGGACAAGTATCAGTATTAGATATTCGTGATCGAGCACTGCAATCGCCCGCTATCGTGGTCGGAAGTCGCTCACATGTCAGTCCTGATGTTGCTGAGTATTTACAGACCATTGGTGAACACCAAATGCTCAGTGTCGGCAGTTCATTAAAGTTTTGTATGGTGGCCGAAGGCCAAGCTGATGTGTACCCAAGACTGGGGTTAACCAGCGAGTGGGACACCGCAGCCGCACAAGCAGTATTAGAAAGTGCAGGTGGCGTAGTATTAGCGTATCCCGCAATGACGCCGCTTGAATATAACCAAAAAGAAAATATTTTAAATCCGTATTTTATTGCTGCATCGTCAGCATGGTTTGCACGTAAATAACACTCATGTTATCGGCCTGTGCAAACCAAAATATGGAACCCCAATTAATAAGCAAATGGAGTGACAAGTTATGATGCGCATGGGCGTCGATCTCGGTGGTACCAAAATTGAAATTGTAGCGTTAGCTAATGACGGTGCAGAAATATTCAGAAAGCGCATTCCAACGCCAAAAAACTATCCTGGCACCATTGAAGCCATTGTCAGCTTAGTAGCCGATGCTGAAACGGCAACAAAGCAAACCGGCTCTGTCGGTGTCGGTATTCCGGGCGTGGTATCACCGTTTACTGGTTTGGTGAAAAACTCAAACTCAACCTGGATTAACGGCCATCCATTAGATAAAGATTTAAGCGAAGTATTACACCGCGAAGTGCGAGTGGCTAATGATGCTAACTGCTTTGCAGTATCAGAAGCGGTCGATGGCGCGGCGGCAGGTAAAGGGGTGGTATTTGGCGGGATTATTGGTACCGGCTGTGGTGCAGGTGTTGCCATTAATGGCCGAGTTCATGGCGGTGGTAATGGTATTGGCGGCGAATGGGGTCATAACCCATTACCTTGGATGACCGCTGATGAATTTAATACCACCACGTGTTTTTGTGGTAACCGCGATTGTATTGAAACCTTTATTTCTGGCACCGGCTTTATACGCGATTTTCGTGAAGCGGGTGGCGATGCTACCAGTGGCATTCAAATTTCTGAAATGATGCAACAAGGCGATCCGCTAGCCACTGCAGCATTTGAGCGTTACATCGACCGTTTAGCACGCTCATTGGCTCATGTGATTAATATGATGGACCCTGACATGATTGTACTTGGTGGCGGCGTATCAAATATCGAAGCAATTTATACTGAGTTGCCTAAAATATTGCCTAAATATGTGGTTGGCCGCGAATGTGGTACGCAAGTGGTTAAAAATAAATTTGGTGCATCATCGGGTGTTCGCGGCGCAGCGTGGCTGTGGGGCAAAGACGAAAAGTAGTTTGACCCAGTTTGATATAACATTTAACGGCACTTTATAGTGCCGTTTTTGTTTTGTGCAGACTAAGTTACACTAGCGCCAATATTAGAATATGAGTCGGGATAACTGACTGAATATAGATTGAGTGAATCATTGATGTTTTGGTTAAAAAAAGTCTTGTCGCAATTAGTGATGCCCATTCCGTTAACCGTTTTATTGCTATTAATTGCTGGGTTGTTGTGGCGCAGTCAGCGTCAATCGCTGTTGTCGTTGGGCAAAGTCGCACTCGTACTTGCAATTTCTGTGTTGTTATTGTGTAGCCAATCGCAAGTCAGTTATTGGTTAACCGACTCACTAGAGTCGCGTTACGCTGCCAATAATCAAGTGATGACACAAGCCTGTGTGGTAATGGTATTAGGCTCGGGTAATATTGAAAAGCCAGGCTTAACCGCTGTGCAGCAACTATCTGCCATCGCATTAGCGCGCTTAAGTGAAGGGGTAAGGCAACTGAGTTTGGGACAAGATTGTACCCTAGTGGTAAGTGGCTACAGTGGCGGCCAACAACCAACACCGCATGCCAGCATAATGGCTAAAGCCGCAATTGAGCTAGGGGTTAATCCGGCTCGTATTGTTAAGTTTGACCAGCCCAAAGACACCATTGAAGAAGCATACGCATTACAACAGTTGATTGGCCAGCAACCTTTTAAGTTAGTGACCTCGGCTACCCATATGCCTCGATCAATGGCCATTTTTACCCAATTAGGTTTGCAACCACAGGCTGCGCCCACTGACTTTATTGCTTCTCAACGCTTTTGGTGGCGTTTAGATGCAGACCAATTATTAGCGTCGCAGCGCTCAATTCATGAATATGTCGGTATGCTTTGGCTACAGATTAAAGGGTTATCTGCACTACCGATCCCCAAGGAGACAAAGTAAATGACCGATGAGCTATTGATCAGTCCTTTTTCAAAACGTAATGGTATTACCTTAACCATACTTGGTGCGGTTAGCCTGTTAACAAGCTTGATTGTTTTTATTGGTTTTGGCAGCTTGTTTGCGCTGGGCATGATGTTTTTTGCGCTTGGTTCAGTCAGCTTAATTTTAGGTGTGGCTAAAGTGTACCAGCCAGCGGTCAGTTTTAAGTTTACTGCCGAAGGTGTGGCGTTTTTTCACCGTCGCGGTCAGGTGTTTATTGAATGGGATAACATTCAACGCCTTGATAATGTGCGTGTAAATCAAAGCATGGAATTAATAGAACTACCTTATATTGGCGTTAAACTTAAAAAAATCAATCCGATTTTAGATTGTATTTCACCACGTTTAGCTACCGGTTTATTAACCGAGCAGCGGCCACTGTTGATGACCGCAGCAACGCAAGATGAAGATTTACAAAGTCTAGAAGGGTATTTAGGCGTTGAATATACGCCGCTAGTGGTAAATGGAGACAGGTATCGCGGCGTGTTAGCGATGTTTGGTCATCGTTGCCAAACCTTAAATGAGCAATTGGGTTATCACTTATATTTATCAATCGACAGTGTCGATCGTGATCCCAAAGAGTTTGTGAGTCTGTTACGCCAATGGCAACAACAAGCCAGTGTTTCTGCAAAGCAGCCATTTCAATAATGTGCGAAGAGGTAATGACTATGGTGTTACAAGGCGGTTGTTTATGCGGTGCAATACGCTACCAGACGACTGACATGCCATTTGATGCTGACCATTGTCATTGTAACCAATGCCGAAAAAGTACTGGTGCAGTTGTGATGAGTTGGATGGATTTTAATACTGAACAGGTGAAATGGTTGCAAGGGCTGGTGACTGAGTTTGCTTCGTCTGCTTATATTCGCCGCGGCTTTTGTCAGCAATGTGGTACCACAATGACCTATCGACATGTGGATTATCCACAGTATTGCACCTTATCGATAGCATCACTTGATGACCCAAACAAAGTGCAACCCACATATCATATTTATACTAATGAGCAGGTTAGTTGGCTGAACATTAATGACACTTGCCAGCGTTTTAGCACCAATAAAACCGCTTAACGATTATTGAGTGACTGTTGTGGTTGAGAGGGGATCGCGATGACGATAACCTAAAAATTGGCCACCATCTAAAATTTCAATGTTTTCACAAAATGCATCGCCTTCAAACACGCCTTGATCATGTAAAGTAATTTTTTTGCAGCGTGCTTCGCCAGACAGTTGACCTGCAATCATTAACTCGCGGCATAAGATATCGCCTGCAACCGTACCACTAGGCTCTATCGTCACGTTGCCTTGGGCTTGAATATCGCCACTAACATGGCCTGCAATTAACACATCACCGCTAAAAATAAGCTTGCCAGTTAAATGACATTCTTGAGCGATAAAGCTCAACGGATTGACAGGCTTTTTTTGACCAAACATCTTAGTGCTCTTATGTTATTGCCCTTAAGGCTAAATGGGGTGGCTAATATAACGTTAAAATCAAATTAACAACACCACAAACTGTGCATAGTGTTAAGTAACTTGAATTCGGAAAAAGCAGTAATCTACTCTGATGTGAGTAATGCAATTGCATCAGCCGGGCAAGGTGAAACGCAGGCGCCGCAACCGGTACAGGCATTGAAATCAATTACGGGTTTTGGAACTTGGCCAACAGCCATGGTAAAACTAATCGCACGCGGTTCGCAGGCATCTTTACAGCTTTGGCACCACACTCCTTTAACGGTTAAGCAGCTGTCTTTAATACTGGCTATTACCGTCCAAGGTTGCTGGGCTGTTATATCAAATACCGGTTCTGGGCACACCTCTACACATTGCTTACAAAAGGTGCACTCATCATTACTGAAATCGATTTCAGGGAATCCACCTTCACCACGTTTAATGATTTGCGTGTCGCATGCGGTTATGCATTTATCACAACGGGTGCAATTATCAGTAAAGGCTTGCTCAGGTTTGCTCCACGGCGGGCGGATCACATTGGTTTTGCGGCGGCTAAAGAGGTTACGGCGACTTTGGTTAATACCTTGGGTCATTTCGATTCCAATAAACGGTCAATAGACTTTTAATCATTATTGCAGTGCATATTAGCATTAGCTGCAATAAAAAATTGTTAAGCACTTGGCAATTTATACCCATCAGTGGCATTTATATTCGAATAGGTTTGAATTTTTTGCTGCAGCGAATATTAGTATTAGCTGCAGCAAAAAATGGTTAAGCGTTTGGTAATTTATACCCATCAGGGTTATTTGATTGCCATTTCCAGCTGCTGCTGGCCATGTCTTCCACACTGTGGGTTGCACGCCAGTCTAATTGTGCCGCGGCAAAACTTGGGTCGGCATAACAGGCAGCAATATCGCCAGGGCGGCGAGGGCTGATTTGATACGCAATGGTTTTACCACAGGCTTTTTCAAATGCTTTAACCATGTCTAACACGCTATAGCCAATGCCGGTACCGAGGTTATAAGTGACTAAACCTGGTTTGGTTTGTAACTTTTTAAGTGCTTGTAAATGACCCACTGCTAAATCAACCACATGAATATAATCGCGAACACCGGTGCCATCAGGCGTGTTGTAGTCATCGCCAAATACACTTAATTGTTCACGTTTACCCACAGCAACCTGGGCAATAAACGGCATTAAGTTGTTTGGAATATCATTTGGATCTTCACCAATTAAGCCACTTTCGTGTGCGCCAACCGGATTAAAGTAGCGTAAACGCGCGATGTTCCAGGTGTTATCTGAGTGATGTAAATCCGCTAAAATATGCTCAACCATCAGTTTAGATTGGCCATAAGGGTTAGTGGCACCGGTAGGGAAATCTTCTTTAATCGGTAAACTTGCTGGGTCGCCATACACAGTTGCAGATGAACTGAATACCAGGTTTTTAACATTATTTTCCGCCATCACTTGGCACAAAATAATGGTGCCAGTAACGTTGTTTTCGTAATATTTAAGCGGTTTTGCAACAGATTCGCCAACGGCTTTTAAGCCCGCGAAATGAATAACTGATTCGATACTGTGATCGGCAAAGACTTTTTGCAGCAACGCTTTATTGAGAATATCGCCTTGATAAAAGGTCACATCTTTACCGGTAATGGTACGCACCCGCGCTAATGCTTCAACACTTGAATTTGATAAATTGTCTACGATGACCACTTCCTGTCCAGCATTTAGCAGTTCCACGACTGTGTGTGTACCAATATAGCCAGCGCCACCGGTTACCAAAATTGCCATAGTTTAATCGTCCTGTGAATAAATGAGTCATTTTCTGTCTACATTGTAAATTATCACAGTTCAAGTACCAGCAAAATTATTGATATTATCCATAAAAAATCACGGGGCGGCTGTGCATTCATTGCATTCAATAAACATAAAATGATCAGCGAGAAATGATGACGATTATTGGTCTTTGTATGTATTTGTTTACAATTACCCCTGCATTATCACCAGACAATAAACTGTGAGGGAGTTAACAAAAGCACAACGTTAGCACACTATGTAGAGAGTGAAGTTTACGTAAAGTGGAACCTATGACGACAGCAACAAAGTATATTGCCCATCAACCCAATGCTCAGGGTTACATTGATTACTCAGAGCATGAGGATCTATTATGGCAGCAGCTATACCAGCGCCAAGTGACCAATATGCCTGGGCGTGCTTGTCCCGCATACCTTAATGGCTTAGATGCACTAGGGATGTCGATTGATCGTATCCCGCAATTACCCGACATCGACAAAGTCCTTTTAGCGGCCACCGGCTGGAAAACAGCCGCGGTGCCGGCATTAATTTCGTTTGGACGCTTTTTTGAATTGCTCGCCAATAAAGAGTTTCCAGTGGCGACATTTATTCGCAGTAAAGAAGAGTTCGATTACCTGCAAGAGCCTGATATTTTTCATGAAATATTTGGTCATTGTCCATTATTGACCAACCCCTCATTTGCCAATTTTTCGCATATGTATGGCCAGCTAGGCCTTGCCGCAACCAAAGAGCAGCGGGTGTTCCTGGCGCGTTTGTATTGGTTTACCATTGAGTTTGGTCTAGTGCAGGCTAAAGATGAGCCTTTACAAATTTATGGCGGTGGCATTTTAAGTTCTCCCGGTGAGACCATGTATGCATTAAGTGATAAACCTGAGCGTAAACCGTTCGATTTACTCGACGTGCTGCGTACACCTTATCGAATTGATATTATGCAGCCGATTTATTACGTGATTGAAAATATTGACTATTTAGATGAAATTGCTCGTATGGACATTATGAGTATGGTGACTCAAGCTCAGCAACTCGGTATGTTTGCACCGAAATTTGAGCCAAAAGCCAAAGCGGGTTAACGATTAAGAGCAGCAGAGCATTGGGCTCATTAAGCTGCAAGTAACACATAACTAAATTAAGCCAAGGAGTACGAATGAGCGCATTAACCGAGATGAAGTGTGAAGCATGCCAAGCAGATGCACCTAAAGTCACCGATGCAGAGCTAGCAGAGCTTATCGGGATGATCCCAGACTGGGGAGTAGAGGTGCGTGACGGCATTATGCAGCTAGAGCGGGTATATAAATTTAAGAATTTTAAATTGGCTATGGCCTTTACTAATAAACTGGCCGATTTAGCTGAAGCGGAATTTCATCACCCAGGTATATTGACCGAATGGGGCAAAGTCACCGTCACTTGGTGGTCGCATTCCATTAAAGGCTTACACAAAAACGATTTCATTATGGCTGCCAAGACAGACCAGTTGTTAGACTAGATATTATCATATCGATTTCAGCATGTTACGTTAACGTAACATGCTGAACAATCTGTCTGTTACAATTCTACTGTAAACTTCACTTGCCACCGAAGCAATATCCCTCTAACGTTGTCACAAATTTCCGTCACAAAACACTAATAAATAGGGAATCGTTACATATGCGTTTGGAAGTCAGCTGTATTGATCGCGTGGGTTTAGCGAAAGACATCCTCGTTGTGCTTGAAAAACATGGTATTAACTTAATTGCCATTGATGCCAGTAATAAAGGTTTCCTATTTTTGCAATTTGCAGAAATCAGTTTCGAAACCTTGCGTGAACTGATGCCACAAATCCGTAAAGTCGAAAGTGTACATGATGTACGTACCGTGTCTTTTATGCCATCAGAACAAGAGCACTACGCCTTAAAAACATTACTCAAAACCTTGCCAGATTCGGTTTTTTCAACTGATTCAAAAGGGCGTATTCGTATTGCTAATGAGTCAGCACTATTAACCCTCGGCATGGCAGAGCATGAAGTGGTCGACGAATCATTAAACCATTGGGTGCAAGGCTTTAACTTTGCCCGTTGGATGAGCGAAACCCCAGTGTTAGCCCAGGCCACTCGTGTGCAAATTAATTCTAATGAATACCTAGCTGAAATGTTGCCGATTTATTTACCAGACGATGACGACACCACTATTTTAGCCGGTGCGGTGATTTCACTTAAATCTCCAGCCCGAGTGGGTAAACAATTTAATGCACTGCAAAACCAAACCACGGGTTTTGACAATGTATTAGCCAATAGCGACAAAATGAAAGACGTATTAAAGCAAGCTAAGCGTATGGCCCAGCTTGATGCGCCGCTATTGATTACCGGTGAAACCGGAACCGGTAAAGAGTTAATGGCTCGCGCCAGTCACGACGCAAGTATGCGCCGTGAACATCCGTTTATTGCTATTAACTGTGCAGCATTGCCAGACAGTGTGGCAGAAGAAGAATTATTTGGTTTTGTCACTAACGGTACCGTAGTGAAACGCGGCTTATTTGAAGAAGCTAAAGGCGGCACAGTCTTTTTAGATGAAATAGCCGAAATGTCTAAAGCGGCCCAGGTTAAGTTGCTTCGTTTGCTGCAAGACGGCACGTTTAGACGTATCGGTGGCGACGTAGAAGTGCGCGCAGATGTGCGCATAATCTGCTCGACTCAGAAAAACCTCGCTGAACTATGCCAAACGGGTGAGTTTAGAGAAGATTTATATTACCGCATCCATGTGTTGAGTTATCACATGCCGTCTCTGCGTGAACGCAAAGTGGATGTGATACCACTGACCGAGATGTTTTTAGAGCATTACAGTCAACAATTATCGAGCCCGCTGCGTCGTATTTCAGCCAATTGCCGTGACTATTTATTTACTTATGCCTGGCCCGGTAACGTGCGTCAGCTTAAAAATGCCATTTTTAGAGCGGTATCGATGTGGGATGGCTCAACCGAACTGACAGTCGAGCAGCTTAAACTGCCGTCTTATGCCGAAGGTTTTGGCTATTTCGACGAAGAGTTTGAAGGCACACTCGACGAAGCCATGAAAGAGTATGAATCGGGTTTATTGCGCCGTTTGTATCCTGCATATCCAAGTACGCGACAGTTGGCGAAAAAGCTCGGTGTATCTCATACCGCCATTGCCAATAAACTGCGCGATTATAATATTAGTAAGAAAAAGTAATGTAACGATTTAATGCCAGCTAATTGCTTGCATTTTGCTCATTTTAATCCTGTAAACCAGTGTTAGAGTGGCTTTTTATCGCCTGTAAATAATAATGTACAAATTACGATTTATTTCAGTACCGCGTGATTTGGCGCACATGCTAGGATTTTTCGGCTTTTTATGATCAAAATGAATGCAAAATGCCATTCATTTTGATCTCAAGCGCGGATGCCACCCAGAATTTAGGAGCAATAATGAAACTTGCAAGTTATCACAACGGACGTCGCGACGGCCAATTGATGTTAGTCAGTAAAGATTTGACCAAAACGGTAGCCGTGCCTGCCATTGCTAAAACAATGCAGCAATTACTCGATGCATGGGATTTATTGTATCCACAGTTAAGCGAATTATATGAAGCATTAAATGACGGTCAAATGGATAACGCCATCGCTTTTGATGAAGCACGTTGTTTATCGCCATTACCGCGTGCCTATCAATGGGCAGACGGTAGCGCATACGTTAACCATGTAGAGCTAGTGCGTAAAGCGCGCGGCGCTGAAATGCCAGAATCATTTTGGACCGATCCATTAGTGTATCAGGGTGGTTCAGACAGCTTTATTGCACCTAAAGCCGACATTGAAATGGCCAGTGAAGAATACGGTATCGATTTTGAATCAGAAATTGCGATTGTCACCGATGATGTCGCCATGGGGGTCTCGGCTGACAATGCCGCTAAGCACATCAAACTATTAATGCTGGTTAACGACGTGTCATTACGTAACTTAATCCCAGGTGAGCTCGGTAAAGGGTTTGGTTTTTTCCAATCGAAACCATCAAGTGCGTTTTCACCGATTGCGATAACCCCAGATGAATTAGGCGACAAGTGGCAAGACAGCAAGGTGCATTTGCCACTGGTGACTCATTTAAACAGTGAGTTATTTGGCCGCCCAAATGCAGGCGTCGACATGACGTTTAACTTTAGTCAGTTAGTGTCGCATGTGGCTAAAACCCGTCCATTAGGTGCTGGTGCGATTATTGGCTCTGGCACAATTTCAAATTATGACCGCAGTGCGGGCTCAAGCTGTTTAGCTGAAAAACGCATGCTAGAAATCATTGCCGACGGCAAAGCAACAACTCCGTTCATGCAATTTGGGGACACCGTACGAATTGAAATGTTTGACGAAAATGGCGTGAGTATTTTTGGTTCTATCGACCAAAAAGTCGTTGAATATAAAGCGTAAAGGTTCTGTCGCGGTATTTATTAAGAGGCAATAACGTATTATCGTTATTGCCTTTTTTGTTATTAATGGCTAACTAAAACTAAAACTAAAACTAAAAAGAGGATAGAACATGAAGCTCTATGGTTATTGGCGCTCAAGCGCAGCGTATCGTGTGCGTATCGCGTTAAATATAAAGCAGTTAACGGCACAGCAGGTTTCAGTGCATTTGGTTAATAATGGCGGAGAGCAGCACTCACAGGCTTACCACCAACTTAACCCGCAACATCTTGTGCCCACTCTGGTTGATGATGGCATAGAAGGCGAGCTTAATTTATCGCAATCACTGGCCATTATTGAGTACCTCGAAGAAAAGTATCCAAAAGAAGCCTTATTGCCGAGCAATATTGAGCATCGCGCCATTGTGCGTAGTATGGCGCAAGCCATTGCGTGTGAAATCCACCCGTTAGACAATTTACGGGTATTACAATACTTAGTAAAAGACATGGGCGTGTCTGATGCCGATAAAATGCGTTGGTATCAACATTGGATAACAGTAGGTTTTACCGCGTTAGAAGCGCAATTAAGCCAGTATTCTGGCCGTTTTTGTTTCGGTGACACACCCAGTTTGGCAGACATTTGTTTGGTGCCACAGGTTTACAATGCAAAGCGCTTTAATGTCCCGCTTGATGACTTTCCTAATATTGTGCGCATTGACCTCGCCTGTAATCAGTTATCGGCGTTTGCCGATGCCGCGCCAGAGCAGCAACACGACGCCAGCTAGTTTTTTGCTATCAGTTTAAATCCCACTTTCAAACCATCGCTAACTCGCTAGTTAGCGATGGTTGCATGACCCAATCATGCCATATCACATTCACTCAATATGACGATTTGCTATGGCATCATGTGTTTTCAACATTTACATTCCATTCAGCCATAAGCCCATGATCTTCATCGCATAAGCTAACTTATAAATGCATCTTTAGTCTATTTTGCTAGTCGTTTTGTGATCTAAATCAAGCTCGAGACATGCAATATGCTACCTCAATAGGGGTAGTGCAATTTTATTGATCTAAATCAATATTGTTAATGAATAACTTAGGTAGGTTAGCGGCAATTGTTAAGGATGTTACAGGCTTACATCTATTTATTGCTGTCATGGAGTTTGAAAATGAATAAGAAAATTACCCTAGGTTTAGTTGCTGCATCATTACTATCTGCTGGCTTATCTTTTGGTGCTGCTGCGCATCAAGCGGGTGACATTATTGTTCGTGCGGGTAGTGCAACGGTGGCGCCTAACGAATCAAGTCCTGTTGTTGCTGGTGTCGCAGAGTTTACCGTTGATAACAACACGCAATTAGGCCTTAACTTTGGTTATATGCTGACCGACAACATTGCCGTTGAGTTATTAGCCGCTACGCCATTTAGCCATGATGTATCGCTAGGTGAATTAGGTGTTATTGCCAACACTAAACACTTACCACCTACATTAGTTGCTCAGTATTATTTTGGTGATGCACAGTCTGTACTGCGTCCATATGTTGGGGTAGGGGTTAACTTTACTAACTTTTTTGACAATGACTTTAATCAAGATGCCAAAGATTTAGGCCTAGATAATCTGTCGATGTCTAACTCTTGGGGTGTTGCGGCGCAGGTCGGGATTGATTACCAGATTGATAAAAAATGGCTCGTGAACGCCTCGGTATGGTATGCGCAAATTTCTACAGATGTGAGCTTTGATATGGGGGCAGATCATGTGGTGGTTGAAACCGATATCGACCCTTGGGTTTATATGATTAGCGTAGGTTATACTTTCTAAAGACTTATATCGTAGAGACAAAAACAGGAACCTTTTAGGTTCCTGTTTTGTTTTGTGCCATCAAGATTAACCAAGCGTAAAGTTAACCGCGTTTCTTTTTCGGTTTCCAATGGCGAGTATTATAAATATATTCGGGCAGTATACGGTTTATCCATGCCACAAGGCGCCAGCGTTTGGTGACATACACGCGGCGTTTTCCCTTTTTAAGTGCTGTTAGTATTTGCGTTGCCACTTTATCAATGGGCGACAGGAGTAATTGAGTATTTAAGTGCACCGCTTTATCAAATAAGCCTAATTGAATATCGCTAATCGTTACCGGCAACTTTAAGCGCTGTGCATGCATGCTCAACCCTTGCAGGTAATTTGCGGCAAAGGCTTTAGAGGCGTGGTAAGCCACGTTGGGGCCGCCGCGTTGCCCTGCAATGGAGTTAATTGCGGCTAATTGACCATAGCCTTGCTCACACATTAATTTAAAAACACATTGGCTGGCCGCTGCAAATCCCATTACATTAACGTTAATAGCCTGTTGGTCAATAGACCAGGGTAGCGAAGGGTCGTATTCGTTTACCCCAGTGTTCACTATCACTAAATGAGCGCCATTATGTTGCTTCCACGCTTGATTAAGCTGTTCGATTAACATTTGTGGCTGGTCAATGGCGAGCGGATAAACGCTGACCTCGCCAGGAAGGCTTTGAGCAAATTGTTCGAGTGATTCAGGGTCATGCACAAAAAGCATTAAAGACACCTGTTGAGCCGATAATTGCTTTGCAAGCGCCTGGCTGAGTTGAGAGCCTGCACCAATGATCATTGCTGTCGCGACAGACATAGTTAACCTCATGATTATCAATGACTCATAATAGGAATAACCTCGTTTGATAACAAGAGAGAAAAAAATTCAACTTAAGACGTGTAGACTTCTAGACATCCTTGTGTATGATTGATGACATCAATGAGTGCTTGTGTGACTATTGCTTATATCGCGTGTTATCAAGGTCTAGCGTTAATCTGTATCGCTAACGACATCAGCTTGGTGTGCTCAGTTAGCTTTTTTGCAGAATGTTGAAACTGTGATCGGTGAAACATATTGATTTACAGCACGTTGCCTATTTATTTATCACTACACACATGGTCTGTGTTTAATTAACCCAAAAAGGTGAGTCGTATGCCGGTTCGAATTCCAGATAATCTTCCCGCAGCAGGTATTTTAGAGTCAGAAAATATTTTCGTGATGTCTGAAACCCGCGCCGCCAATCAGGACATTCGTCCGATGCGGGTGCTGATCTTGAATTTAATGCCAAACAAAATTGAGACCGAAACTCAATTGCTGCGATTGTTGGGTAATACGCCGTTGCAGGTTGGAGTTGATTTGCTGCGTATTCACGACAAAGAATCAAAGCATACCTCAGTCGACCACATGAATACTTTTTACCGTGATTTTGAAGAGGTCCGCCATAACAATTATGACGGCTTAATCATTACCGGCGCACCGCTTGGACAAATCGATTTTAAAGATGTGGTGTACTGGGATCATATTCGCGAAATTATCGACTGGTCGCAAAATCATGTCACCTCGGTACTGTTTTTATGCTGGGCGGCTCATGCTGGCTTATATCATTTGTATGGTTTAAAGCGTCAGCTACTGCAAAATAAACGCTCTGGCGTATTTAATCACAGTCGCACCAGCGACCCACACCCGTTGTTGCGTGGTTTTGACGATGAATTTTATGCGCCGCACTCACGCTTTGCTGAGATGAATGTTGAAGAGTTACGTCAACACCCAGAGGTTGAAGTGTTGGCCGAGTCTGATGAGGCTGGTGCTTACATTGCGATCAGTCGCGACAATCGTAATTTATTTGTCATGGGTCATCCTGAATATCAAAAAGACACCCTTAACGATGAATACACTCGCGATTTAGGCCAGGGATTAAATCCAGACATTCCGCAAAACTACTATCGTAATGACGACCCCGCTCAAGACCCTATAGCGCGTTGGCATAGCCATGGCAGTTTGTTAGTCAGTAATTGGCTTAATTATTATGTGTATCAGTTAACGCCGTATGACTTAAACGACATGAGCGCAAAAACACCATGGGAAAACAAAAAACCATAATCAGCCACTCATAATCTAAAAGCCGTCATACCTTAAGGTATCGCGGCTTTTTTGTTTTTAACCACAATAACCTCTCATTATCAACCTCAGTAGACTAAAGTTTAACCTTGGCTATATTCACTAGTGCGACCAAGGTGACCAGTATTTTATGTCAATATAAACAGAAAGTTATCTAGAATCTCATCTCGTTTTCTATCAAGTGTAAATCTGCAATGACAACCCCATCTGATTAACATCACATTTTAGACCATTTTTTACTTGCTTTACGTTAGCGTCAACGTCAAAGTGGTGTGATATTGTTTTTGATATTTTTTTATGCGCATAAAAATTGGAGTGGTTATGAGTACAGAGCAAACAGGTCAAGATATCGTTATTGTTGCCGCGAAACGTACACCAATGGGTGGGTTTCAAGGTGCATTGTCTGAGGTCGCTTCTCCAGTATTAGCGGCTGCCGCGATTAAAGGCCTTTTGGCACAAACTGGCATAAGCGGCGACAGCGTAGATGAAGTGCTAATGGGCTGTGTGTTGCCAGCCGGCCTTGGTCAAGCACCCGCTCGACAGGCAACATTGGGTGCAGGCTTGCCATTAAGCGTTGGCGCAACAACAGTAAACAAAGTGTGTGGCTCAGGTATGAAAACCGTGATGTTAGCGCACGATTTAATTAAAGCTGGCAGCAGCCAAGTGGTTGTTGCGGGCGGCATGGAAAGCATGAGCCAGGCGCCATACTTACTCGACAAAGCCCGTGGTGGCATGCGTATGGGCCATGGCAAAGTCATGGACCATATGTTTTTAGATGGCCTTGAAGATGCTTATACCGGTGGTGCAATGGGCACTTTTGCCCAGAAAACTGCCGATGACTTTGGCCTAACGCGTGAGCAAATGGATGCCTTTGCACTAAGCTCACTCGAAAAAGCGAACGCCGCAATTAACTCCGGTGCTTTTAAAGATGAAGTGGTGCCTGTCACCATGAGTACCCGTCGTGGTGATGTCACCGTCGACACCGATGAGCAACCAGGTAATGCCCGCCCTGAAAAAATCCCCACATTACGCCCAGCATTTACCAAAGACGGCACCATTACCGCAGCTAACTCAAGTTCAATTTCAGATGGCGCCGCAGCATTAATGTTAATGACTCGCGCTAAAGCAAGCGAATTAGGTTTAACCGTCATGGCCACCATTAAAGGTCACACCACCCATTCACAAGAACCATCGTTGTTCACAACGGCGCCAGTAGGCGCAATGCAAAAACTGTTCGACAAAGTGCAGTGGAGCAAAGATGACGTCGACCTTTATGAAATTAACGAAGCATTTGCCATGGTGACCATGTTAGCAATATCTGAGTTAGGGCTAGACGCCAACAAAGTCAACATTAACGGCGGTGCATGTGCTTTAGGTCATCCAATTGGTTGTTCGGGCGCACGTTTGTTAGTGACATTGATTTATGCGTTAAAAGCTCAAGGGCTTAAGCGTGGTGTTGCCTCGCTTTGTATTGGCGGCGGCGAAGCCACAGCCATGGCGATTGAGGTTTAAGCAAGCTAGACAAGATTAAGTTAGACAAGACTAAGTTCGACAAGACCACTGTACAGGTAGAGGCAAATGCAGCCACATAACATGTGAGACTGACAAGCAAAATAATCGCATCACCTGTGCAGTCACTCAATAAGAGTGAGCCTAGCTCACTCAAGATATTCAAGGATCGAGGGAAGCAACATGATCACACAAGTTAAGCATTACATTGATGGCGAATTCACTTTTGGCAGCGGCGATCGCAATATCGATGTGACCAATCCAGCTAACAACAGCGTTATCGCAAAAATTAATTGCGCGACAACAGCAGAAGTCGAATTGGCTATTCACAGCGCCAAAGAAGCGTTTAAGACCTGGAAAGAAGTGCCTGTGTCTGAGCGTGCGCGCGTCATGTTGCGTTACCAACATTTGCTCAAAGAACATCACGACGAATTAGCGACCATTTTGGCGCAAGAAACCGGTAAAACATTTGAAGACGCTAAAGGCGATGTATGGCGCGGCATTGAAGTCGCTGAGCATGCCTGTAATGTTGCATCGTTAATGATGGGCGAAACCGTTGAAAACGTCGCGCGTAATATCGACACCTACAGTTATACGCAACCGCTTGGCGTGTGTGCGGGTATAACCCCGTTTAACTTCCCTGCCATGATCCCATTATGGATGTTCCCGTTATCGATTGCCTGCGGTAACACCTTTATTTTAAAACCGTCTGAACAAGATCCAATGACGCCACAGCGTTTAGTGGAATTGTTTGTTGAAGCGGGTGCGCCAAAAGGCGTGTTGCAGCTTATTCATGGCGACAAAACCGCAGTCGATATTTTGTTAAGAGACCCAGCCATTAAAGCGATCTCATTTGTCGGTTCAGTGGGCGTTGGTCAATACATTTATAAAACAGGTACTGATAATCTAAAACGTGTGCAAGCGTTTGCGGGTGCTAAAAACCACTGCGTGATCATGCCTGATGCAAACAAGCAGCAAGTGATTAATAACATGGTTGGTGCTTCGGTTGGCGCTGCGGGTCAACGCTGTATGGCCATTTCCGTGGCGGTGTTTGTCGGTAAAGCTAAAGAGTGGATCCCTGAGTTAAAAGAAGCCTTAGCCAAAGTGCGTCCAGGTTTATGGGATGACAAAGACGCCGCTTACGGCCCTGTCATCAGCCCTGCAGCCAAAGAGCGCGTGTTAAAACTGATTGCCCAGGGCAAAGCAGAAGGTGCCGATTGCGTACTAGACGGCAGTGATTTTACTCTTGAAGGTTATGAGTCTGGTAACTGGGTTGGCCCAACTATGTTCACCAATGTCACTACCGACATGAGCATTTACAAAGAAGAGATTTTTGGCCCTGTACTGTGTTGTATGGAAGCTGAAACATTAGACGATGCGATTGAGCTTGTGAACAACAGCCCATACGGCAACGGCACGTCAATCTTTACTGCATCAGGCGGCGCAGCGCGTAAGTACCAACATGAAATTGAAGTGGGTCAAGTGGGCATTAACGTTCCTATCCCTGTGCCATTACCGTTCTTCTCATTTACCGGTTGGAAAGGCAGTTTCTATGGTGACCAACACGCCTATGGTAAGCAAGCTGTGCGTTTTTGCACTGAAACTAAAACCATCACCACGCGTTGGTTTGACTCAGAAGCCGTTAGCGGCCCTAACATGAGCATTAACTTAAAATAAGTGTGCTGTGATGAGTCACCATTTGTCGCGATACATCATCGATATATCGCGACAATCTAATCGAAGTACAACAAGACTATCTTGATTCACACCATTGTTTTCCCTTACATAATGGCCAAGCAACTTAAGCTGCAGTGAGCAAGTGACTAAATGACCCAAGAGTCATCTAAGACAATATTAGGAGTCCAGCATGGATTTTAATTTAAACGAAGACCAACGCCAATTTGCTGATTTAGCTCGTCAATTCTCAGCCGAAGAACTTGCGCCATTTGCTGCAAAATGGGACGAAGAACATCATTTTCCTAAAGACGTGATTCAAAAAGCCGGTGAACTGGGTTTTTGTTCTTTGTATTCGCCAGAGTCAGAAGGCGGCATGGGCTTATCTCGTTTAGATGCGTCAATTATTTTTGAAGAATTAGCCCACGGTTGTACCGCTACAACAGCCATGTTAACCATTCATAATATGGCGACCTGGATGGTGACCACCTGGGGTACCGAAACCTTACGTAAACAATGGTCAGAAGGTTTAACCACAGGGCAATTATTAGCATCTTACTGTTTAACTGAGCCAGGTGCTGGCAGTGATGCAGCATCATTGCAAACCAAAGCCGTGCGTGATGGTGATGATTATCTCATTACCGGTTCTAAAATGTTTATCTCTGGTGCTGGTGAAACCGAATTATTAGTGGTGATGTGCCGTACCGGCGAAGCAGGCCCTAAAGGGATTTCTGCCATTGCGGTACCCGCAGATGCTGCAGGCGTTACTTATGGTAAAGCGGAAGATAAAATGGGTTGGAATGCTCAACCTACAAGACTTATCAGCTTTGAAAACGTGCGCGTGCCTGCCGCTAACTTACTCGGTGAAGAAGGCCAGGGTTTTACTTTTGCCATGAAAGGGCTCGATGGCGGACGCATCAATATTGCCACATGTTCAATTGGTACTGCGCAGGCCGCATTAACGCGCGCGACACAATACATGAACGAGCGTAAGCAATTTGGCAAACCGTTAGCGGCTTTCCAAGCACTGCAATTTAAATTAGCCGACATGGCAACAGAGTTAGTTGCTGCCCGCCAAATGGTGCGTTTAGCGGCATTTAAACTCGACACTCAAGACCCAGAAGCCAGCGCCTATTGCGCCATGGCCAAACGCTTTGCGACCGATGTAGGTTTTCAAGTGTGTGACAGCGCGCTGCAAATCCATGGTGGTTACGGTTATATCCGCGAGTATCCGCTTGAGCGTCACTTCCGCGATGTGCGCGTGCATCAGATTTTAGAAGGCACTAACGAAATTATGCGCCTGATTATTGCTCGTCGTTTACTTGCCAGTGATGCTCACCCAATTCTGTAATGCGTTGATACTCTCGCGACTCACTAGCCCTAATCTAAGGACAGTAAATGATGACAACCCACACCGCATTAATTGAGCATATTATTGGTCACACGGCCATTTTGACGATTAACAACCCGCCAGCCAATACCTGGACCGCAGACAGCTTACAGTTATTAAAGCAAACCATTATCAAGCTGAATCAAAACAACGATATTTATGCCTTAGTGATCACAGGTCAAGGTGAAAAGTTTTTTTCAGCAGGTGCCGATTTAAATTTATTTGCCGATGGCGATAAAGGCAATGCAGCGACCATGGCAAAACATTTTGGCGAAGCCTTTGAAACCTTAAGTTCGTTTCGTGGAGTGTCCATTGCCGCCATTAACGGTTACACCATGGGTGGCGGCCTAGAGGTCGCGTTAGCCTGCGATTTACGCATTGCCGAAGCCCAAGCGCAAATGGCACTGCCTGAAGCGACCGTAGGTTTACTGCCTTGTGCGGGTGGCACGCAAAACCTCACCGCATTAGTGGGTGAAGGATGGGCAAAACGCATGATTTTATGTGGCGAACGTATTGATGCTGCTAAAGCAGAAAAAATTGGCCTAGTTGAAGAAGTGGTCGAAAAAGGCCAGGCACTAGATGCTGCCGTTGCCTTAGCTGCCAAAGTCGCTAAACAGTCACCGAGTAGTGTGAGTGTGTGCAAAACCTTAATTCAAGCGGGGCGACACATGCCGCGCACTCAAGCCCTGCCGCTTGAGCGCGAATTGTTTGTCGGGCTATTTGATACTGAAGATCAAGCTGAAGGTGTGAACGCCTTTTTACAAAAACGCGCCGCAATCTGGAAGAACTGCTAATGACTCAAGATGTAATATTTCAAACACTCGGCACACTCTCTGGCCAATCGATTGGCATTGTGACCCTTAACATCGAAAAAGCGCTCAATGCGTTAACCCTCGATATGGTTGCCGCGATGCAAACTCAATTAACTCGCTGGCAAAACGACGACAGCATTGCGTGTGTGGTGCTACAAGGTGCGGGCGAAAAAGCATTTTGCGCCGGAGGTGATGTGCGTGCCATTTACCATGCATCTATTGCTAATCCCAACACCATTACCGATGAAGCGTGTGGTTTCTTTACCCAAGAATATCAGCTGGATTACTTACTCCATCAGTTTGGTAAACCCGTTTTAGTATGGGGCGACGGTATTGTCATGGGTGGCGGTTTAGGCTTAATGGCCGGCGGCAGTCATCGTATTGTCACTGAGCGCAGTCGAATCGCGATGCCAGAAGTGACGATTGGTTTATATCCTGATGTTGGTGGCAGTTACTTTTTAAATCGTATGCCAGGCAAGACCGGGCTATTTTTAGGCTTAACCGCCTACAACATGAACGCCGCCGATGCGTTGTATGTAGAGTTGGGAAATCATTATTTACCGAGCGATGAACAAGAGCTGTTATTTGATGCCATGGCCGAGCTTAATTGGAGCCAAGACAGTCAGCGTAATCATCAGTTGTTAAGTGATTTACTCACCACGATGACCCAGCCGCATTTAGCGACTCTACCAGACAGTCCTTTACAGCAATTTCAAACTCAAATCGATTTATTAATGGCGGGCGATATTTTAGATGTTCATCATCAATTATCGACCTTAAACACTGAGCTTGAATGGCTACAACGAGCCCAGAAAACCGCCTTGGCGGGCAGCCCACTCAGCTGGCATTTAATTTTTGCCCAAGCCCAATTAGGCACTGAACTCAGTTTAGCGCAATGTTTTCAATGGGAGCTTGGTGTCAGCGTTAATTGTTGCTCAATAGGGGATTTTTGCGAAGGGGTTCGGGCGTTACTGATCGATAAAGACCGCCAACCTAAATGGTTATTTAGCGATGTTGAAACCGTAGAACAAAGCCGAATTGACCAACTGACCACATCCCCGTGGAACGCCAACAACCACCCATTAGCTGACTTTACTTAATAAGGATTATTATCATGGCAACTGTAGCATTTATTGGTTTAGGTAACATGGGCGGCCCAATGGCGGTCAATTTAATTAAAGCCGGCATGACCGTGACAGTATTTGATTTAAATCCGCTGGCAGTCGAAGCGTTAACCTCACAAGGAGCGCTTAGCGCCAAAACCGCTTGCGGCGCAGCAGCATCAACAGACTTTGTGATTACCATGTTGCCTGCAGGCAAGCATGTACGGGGTTTATATATTGGTGATGACAATAATAAAGGCCTGCTTGATGTGGTCTCTAAACAGACATTATTAATTGATTGTTCGACCATCGATGCCGACAGTGCACGTTTAGTGGGCGCTAAAGCTGCCGAAAAAGGCCTTGAATTTATGGATGCGCCGGTATCTGGCGGTACCGCAGGCGCAGCAGCAGGCACCTTGACCTTTATATGTGGTGGTTCAGATGCCGCCTACACTCAAGCACAAACCGTATTAACGGTCATGGGCGGCAATATTTTCCATGCGGGTGCTGTGGGTGCAGGGCAAATTGCCAAGATTTGTAATAACATGTTGTTATCTGTGTTAATGGTCGGCACTAGCGAATCATTACAATTAGGTTTAGATAATGGCTTAGATCCTAAAGTGTTGTCTGATATCATGAAAGTCAGTAGCGGCGGTAACTGGACACTCGAAAAGTACAATCCATGTCCAGATGTGATGGAAAACGTGCCGTCGTCGAAAGGGTATCAAGGCGGCTTTATGGTCGACCTTATGGTAAAAGATTTAGGCTTGTCGCAAGAAGCGGCATTAGCCTCTAACTCGAGCACACCGATGGGCTCACTTGCACGCAGCTTGTATGTTAACCATGCGCGTCAAGGCAATGGCAGTCGTGATTTTTCGAGTATTTTTGAACAGTTTTCAAAGAAAAAATAAAGGATTCAGTTGATGGAATTAAAAGATAAGGTTGTCGTCATTACTGGCGGAGCAGGTGGTTTAGGTCTGGCGATGGCCCATGATTTAGCTGCCAAAGGGGCTAAATTGGCGCTTATCGATGTTGACCAAACTAAGCTCGAGCAAGCTTGTGCTGATTTAGGCACGACAACTGAAGTACAAGGTTATGCGTTAGACATTACAGACGAAGAAGATGTTGTGGCGGGCTTTAAGTATATCGTTGAAGACTTTGGCCAAGTGAATGTGCTTATCAATAACGCGGGCATTTTACGTGATGGCTTAATGGTTAAGGCTAAAGATGGCGTTGTTACCGACCGTATGTCGTATCAGCAGTTTCAATCGGTTATCAATGTTAACTTAACCGGCAGCTTTTTATGCGGCCGTGAAGCCGCGGCAGCCATGATTGAAACCAAGCAAGCAGGGGTCATCATTAACATCTCTAGCCTGGCTAAATCGGGCAACATGGGTCAATCAAATTATTCAGCGTCTAAAGCCGGTGTTGCCGCGATGTCTGTTGGCTGGGCTAAAGAGTTAGCGCGATATAATATTCGCAGCGCTGCTGTAGCGCCGGGTGTGATTGCCACTGAAATGACCGCGGCCATGAAGCCTGAAGCGCTAGAGCGTTTGGAGAAAATGGTGCCAGTAGGGCGCCTAGGTCAACCTGAAGAAATCGCATCAACGGTTCGCTTTATCATTGAAAATGATTATGTAAACGGCCGTGTATTTGAAATTGACGGCGGTATTCGCTTATAGAACAGTGGTATTGGGTTTACAGTTTGTTATGATGCTGTCACGCCGAGCTAATACAATGTGTATTCGCTCGGCGTGACTTTTTTACTTTTAGGGATTAATCACGTGGCAAAACTCGAACTCATACTCAAAAAAATCATGCTTATCGTGGGGATCCTAGGTGTGGTGATTATTTATGGCGGCTTTTTGTATCTGCTGTTTTCGGGGCGATCCACCGCTGCATTGCCGTGGTTCTTACTGATCTCTCCATGGATTTGTGTGTATTTTGGCTTGAGTCACGTACAACAGGTGGCGGTGATCAGCTGGTTTGCGAGTAAATTCAGCTTTAGAAAGTCATCTAAGTAACTCACTATCAGTAAGGTTAACTTATGGCTTCTGCCACGCCGCTATCTCGCACCGCACTGACATTTTATACTTTAATCGCATTAATCGCGTTTGCGGCTAACTCAGTATTTTGTCGGCTTGCATTGTCAAATGAACAGGCTGTGCCACTCATTGACCCAAGCAGTTTCACCGCCATCAGATTAGCATCTGGTGCGTTGATGTTGGCCTTATTGATGCTGCTGACTTCGGCAAAAGGGCGAACAACACAAAAACCAGCAAAAGAAAACCCAACAACAGAAAACCCAACAACAGAAAACCCAACAACAGAAGGCCTAGCAACAAAACATCAATTGCCAACACAAGCCCATGGCAGTTATTTAGCCGCAGGTCTGTTGTTTGTTTATGCCATTGGGTTTTCGTACGCGTATGTACTGCTAGACACTGCAACTGGGGCATTAGTCTTATTTGCCGCAGTACAAATTAGCATGATGTTTATCAGTTATTTGCAAGGTCATAGACTGAATTTTCTTGAGATTATTGGCGCGCTAGTGGCGTTTACAGGCTTTGGCTATTTAGTGTGGCCGAGCCTCAGCCTTGGCAGTGAGACATTATCAATCACCGGCTTATTGCTAATGGCGATAAGTGGCTGCGCCTGGGGCGGCTATACGTTGTTAGGTAAGGGCACTGTTAAGCCATTATTTGCCACAGGTTACAATTTTATTCGCACCTTACCCTTAGTATTGTTGATGCTTGCCAGCGTATGGTTATTATCGATGTTAATGCCCGTCGAACCAATGCAATCAGAATCGGCACCGCAAGCATTTCAATTAAGCACTCAAGGGATTGTGCTGGCGATACTTTCTGGTGCGTTGGCTTCGGGTGTGGGCTATGCGTTATGGTATCAAGCGCTTAGAGGACTCAGTGCCAATCATGCCGCAGTATTACAACTTTCTGTACCTGTGATTGCTGCCGTTGGCGGCGTCATCTTTGTCGGCGAGCAAATCAGTGTTCATCTTATTATTTGCACCAGTATTATTTTGTTTGGTATTGCCCTGGTGATTTTCGCCAAAACAAAATCTAACTCATAAACATTAATTAAAAATAAAAGAGGTTTCATGACAGATTCGACTGTATACCCAATAGGCACACCGGGACAAAAATGGACCGATGCTGAGAAAGCCCAATGGTTAGCACAAGTTACCATCAAACGTTCATACCAAGATGAAGTGGTCAGTAAATTAACGCCGCTGGCAAGCGAGTTTGAGCAAGTGCAATACGGCGCATTATCTTATGACGCTGACAAGTATCCGTTATTTGGCTTTAAGTCGCACAACTGGGACAGCAATAAAAAGACCATTTTAGTGACCGGTGGCGTGCACGGTTACGAAACCAGTGGCGTACATGGCGCCATTCAATTTTTAGCCACTAAAGCCAAGTATTACAGTCAATACTTTAATGTCGCTGTGGCGCCGTGTGTCAGCCCATGGGGTTATGAGACGATTAACCGTTGGAACCCACGAGCGATAGATCCTAATCGCTCTTTTTACGCTAACAGTCCAGCAGAAGAGTCAGCAGCATTAATGGCATTTGTCGCCACGTTAGGCGAAGTGTATGCCCACATTGATTTACATGAAACCACCGACACAGACGAGTTAGAGTTCAGGCCGTTATTGTCTGCCCGTGATGGTGTTGAGTACGATAAAGGCGTTATTCCTGACGGATTTTATTTGGTTGGTGACAGTGATAACCCAACCCCTGAGTTCCAAAAAGCTATTATCGATTCTGTGGCCAAAGTGACCCACATTGCCCCAGATGATAATGGCCAATTAATTGAAGTACCGATTGAACAGTTTGGGGTGATTAATTATCCGGTTAAAAAGCTGAGCTTATGTGCTGGTATCACGGTGAATCATTTCAATACCACCACCGAAGTGTACCCAGATAGCCCACATGTCACGACGCAACAATGTAACGATGCGCAAGTGGCTGCCATTACGGGTGGCTTAGATTACATTGTGAATTATTTGCAGGGTTAACAAAGTCGTTAAATTGTAAATGCTTTGCTGCTGCGTTTTTTTATTGCATCAACAGCAAAGCATTATGATTGGGTTTAGGTTGATAAATAGGCCAATAATCCTTACAATGTCGCGCTTTATATCTACCCCTTCGGCGATGCCGTATATCAGTTTAAATCTCACTATTATTTGCTTAGCATTTGGTTAAGAGCTGACTTGAGTAATACAGATGTCAACTCGAGCGATTAAGCTATAATGTGATATCGGTTTAAACACACAACACGATTTGGAATTTCATTTTGATTACAACAGCTAACATCACAATGCAGTTTGGCGCTAAGCCACTGTTTGAAAATCTCTCTGTCAAATTTGGTGGCGGTAATCGCTACGGTTTAATTGGCGCGAATGGTTGTGGTAAATCCACCTTTATGAAAATCCTTGCCGGTGATTTAGAGCCTTCAAGCGGTAACGTGTCGTTAGACGTTAACGAGCGCATGGGTAAACTAAACCAGGACCAGTTTGCATACGAAGCCTTTTCTGTCGTAGACACTGTGATCATGGGACACCGTGAATTATGGAAAGTGAAGCAAGAGCGTGACCGCATTTATTCACTGCCTGAAATGACCGAAGAAGACGGCATTAAAGTGGCTGATCTTGAAATGGAATTTGCTGAAATGGACGGTTATACCGCTGAATCTCGCGCGGGTGACTTACTATTAGGCGTCGGTATTGCTACCGAGCAACACTTTGGTTTAATGAGCGAAATCGCCCCAGGTTTTAAATTACGAGTCTTGCTAGCGCAAGCCCTGTTTTCTGACCCAGATTTATTGCTACTAGACGAACCAACCAACAACTTGGACATCGACACCATTCGTTGGTTACAAGATATGTTGAACCAACGTAATAGCACCATGATCATCATCTCGCATGACCGTTATTTCTTAAACTCAGTGTGTACCCACATGGCTGACTTAGATTACGGTGAACTGCGCGTATTCCCTGGTAACTACGACGAATACATGATGGCTGCACAACAGTCGCGTGAACGCTTAATGAGCGACAATGCGAAGAAGAAGGCACAAATTGCTGAGCTTCAAACCTTCGTTGCACGTTTCTCGGCTAACGCATCTAAAGCGAAACAAGCCACATCGCGTGCAAAACAGATTGATAAAATTAAGCTTGATGACATTAAAGCCTCTAGCCGTGTTAACCCGTTTATCCGTTTCGAACAAGAAAAGAAATTGTTCCGTAATGCATTGATTGTTGAAAACCTTGCCAAAGGATACGACACACCTTTGTTCAGCAAATTTGATCTTATGGTCGAAGTGGGTGAGCGCATTGCAATTCTAGGTCAAAACGGTGTGGGTAAAACCACCTTGTTACGTACCCTGGTGCATGACATTCCGCAGGATGAAGGCACCATTCATTGGTCTGAAAATAATAACATTGGTTATTACGCTCAGGATCATGAAGCCGATTTTGCTAACGACATGACCTTGTTCGAATGGATGAGCCAATGGCGTAAAGAAAACGATGATGATCAATCTGTACGTGGCATTTTAGGTCGCATGCTGTTTGGTGCAGACGACATTAAAAAGTCGGTTAAAGTGTTATCGGGTGGTGAAAAGGGCCGTATGTACTTCGGTAAACTTATCATGCAAAAGCCAAACATTTTATTACTCGACGAACCCACCAACCACATGGATATGGAATCGATTGAGTCATTGAACAACGCCTTAGAGAAATACGAAGGGACGTTAATGTTCGTATCGCATGACCGTGCATTTGTATCGTCACTGGCGACACGTATCCTTGAAGTCACGCCACAAGGCATTAATGACTTTAAAGGCACTTACGATGAGTTCCTCGTAAGCAAAGGTATTGAAGGTTAAGTTGATTCGCTTTCAACCAAGTAAATGATGAAAGCCCTGAACTTATGTTCGGGGCTTTTTTTTATATTATTGATTTAAGAGCATGAATATCAATATACTCAAGCCATTAAATGATTACAGGCAGATAAATACATGAGCATTACCCTCGAACAAGCATCTAGTACCTTGAATGAACTCAAATGTCGTACTAATTTTAATATTAAGAATGTCACCGAATACATGTTGCCAGAGCTCAAAGAACCGGTTTATGTGCATGTTGAAGGTAAAATTCCGTTGCTGATAATCCGTCCAGCATTTGAAGTCTTTTCAACTGAGCTTGCCACCATTGACGGTGTGCACGCTAAATACGATTATTATCACAATGCACAAATGACACGTTTTCCAACAAGGCAATACAAAGGCTTAAATGAAACCCACTACGGATTAGCATTTAGATTTGATAATGTTGAAGCCATCAAACTGTTTATTAATCGATTAATCGAAATAGTAAAAGGATAAGTAGGAGATTACCTCGCCATGACAGAACAATTTAATATCAATCAGTTTAATTGTTCCATTAGCGGTAAAGGCCAAAGCCTAGTGTGGGCCCACGGTTTATGTGGCTGTATGCAAAGCGAAGATGCTATTGGCGTGTACGCATGGCATCGATTTCCTAAAAAACTCCAACTTATTCGTTACGACGCCATTGGCCATGGTTTATCCACCCAAGGCCAGTCTGTTGATGACTATCTTTGGCCAAACCTAGCCACAGACATGCTCCGTGTCGCCGAGCATTACCGCGCGGCAACACCGCTTATTTTAGGCGGCCAATCTATGGGAAGTGCCACCAGTTTGTATGCGGCATTAGCCCATCCCGAAAAGGTTAAAGGCTTGATTTTAATGACGCCTCCCATAGGCAGGCAAGCCCGGGCTGCACAAGTCGATTATTACCATAAAATAGCCAAAGCTGCGCGGATATTAGGTGGTAAGGGCCTCGCAAAAATGAATGCTAAGCATATCGATAAAATGCTGCCTAGCTGGTTAATCGATGCTCACAAACACAGTGTGTTAGGCATGCTAGATGGCTTAAAGTCGATGAAACGCCAAACATTACATCAACTGTTTACCGCAGCCGCCCACAATGATTTACCCACCAAAGCGCAACTTGCCAGTATTGATGTTCCGACACTCATTTTGGCCTGGGAAGGCGATGAAGCCCATCCCATCGACAGTGCCATTACCTTAAAAAAGTGGCTGCCTAATGCCACATTACACATCGCTAACGCAATGGACGATGTTAATGAATGGCCGGCATTAATCAGCGAGTTTTGTCTCGCATTAGATCAATAGTGTGGCTGTGATAACTAATACCCAATAATGGGTAACTTACTCATTATTAATATGAGATTAGCTAATTTAGCTGTGAGCAATGTCTGAGTTTCATTTATTTGTAATACAAAAATAAATCATATCAGTTAACCTCAGTCGTACTACTATTATTGTATTCACATATATTGTACTCACATATAATTAAAAAGGATTTTTATGAATTGGCAATGGATAAGTAACCTTAAAACATCGCGTAAGCTTGCTTTGCTCGTATTGCCACCCTTACTCACCAGTATCTTATTTGGTGGCATGTATGTGAGTAATCATTACCGCACCCAGCAGCAACTTCAGTTAGTGATAGAACTATCAAATGTCGCCATTATTAATAGTGCGCTGGTGCACGAGCTGCAAAAAGAGCGCGGCATGAGCGCCGGTTTCATTGGGTCAAAAGGGCAATCATTTAAAGACGATTTGCCTGAGCAGCGTGGTCAAACCGATAGCCAAATCAACCGCTTTAAACAATTTGCTCAGCAAGATGACTTCCCTATTCAATTACAAGCGACTTACGATCAAGTTGCCTCATCATTAATTCAACTAAAAACGATGCGAGACAAGGTCAGCAGCCTCACGGTCACCGTACCTGAACAAGTCGGTTATTACACTCAAATGAACACGCTATTACTGTCGATGGTCGACGAAGCCGCGAGCCAAAGCCAAGACAGCGAACTGTCAATGCGCCTCAAAGCGTTTGCGGCTTATTTACAGTTAAAAGAGCGTGCAGGGATAGAGCGGGCCGTATTAAGTACCACTTTTGGTAACAGCGAGTTTGCCCCGGGTTTATTCCGTAAATTTGTTACTTTAGTGGCAGAGCAGCAAACCTATGCCGAGCGATTTATCGCAGCGGCTAATACCAGTAATATGAACGCCTTTAAACAAGCGCAGCAAAGCAGTGCCATGGCAGATGTACAAGCTTTACGAGAACTGGCTTTTACACAAGACGCCTCAGCAATATTGGCTCAAAGCCCAGAAGAGTGGTTTAAAATATCCACCGCTCGCATCTCGGTGCTGACTCAACTCGAAAAACAATTTGGTGATGATTTAACACAGCTTAGCCACGACAAACTGACTAATGCAACCCAGCAGATGTACTACACCGCGTTACTCTTGCTGCTCGCATTAGTGTTTGTCATTGTAATGAGCCTGAGTGTGTCGGGTTATTTACATCGCAGTTTAAGCGTATTGCACAAGCAAATGCTCCATGCCGGCACCCAATTTGATTTAACCACTCGTTTACCTCATCAATCGGAAGACGAATTTGGCCAAATTTCAATAGCGTTTAATCAAATGATGGCCGAGTTTGAAGACATCATTACCCAGGTGCGCGTCAATGCCGTTAATCTGGTTAATGCTGTTGAGCAAATGAACGGTTATACACGCTCATTGCAAACCGATGTGCTACAAGGTTCATCAGAAGCAGAGCAGGTCGCTTCTGCCATGACTCAGATGAGTGCAACAGTACATGAAATTGCTGCTAATGCTGTGCAGGCATCTGATGCGTCAGCCAAAGCCAATATCGAGGCCAAAAGCGGCGAAAATGATGTCAGTAAAACCGGTGATGCTATTCAACTATTAGCCAATGAAATAGCAGATGCTGCAGAAGCTATAGGCCGTTTAGATACAGATGTGCAAAGCATTGTGACCATACTTGATGTGATCAGCTCCATTGCAGAACAAACCAATTTATTGGCACTAAATGCTGCCATTGAAGCGGCAAGAGCCGGCGATCAAGGCCGAGGTTTTGCCGTTGTTGCTGATGAGGTTCGCACGCTCGCGCAGCGTTCACAAAGCTCAACCGAAGACATTAAAAACATGACCGAACGCTTAAAGTCCGGCGCAACAATAGCGGTTAGTGCCATGAAGCGTGGCCAGGCGCAGGCGCAGTTGAGCGTTGAAGAGTCTAAACACGCAGGTCGTGAGCTAAAACTCATTGCTGAGCACGTTGAGGTGATAGACAACATGAATGAACAAATTGCCGCCTCAACCCATGAGCAGTCAGCTGTGGCAGAAGAAGTGAATCGCAACGCGATGAAAATTACTGAAATCTACCATCATACTCAAGAAATATCACAACAACTCGCAGAACTGAACGACAACTTACTCAGTGATGCCAGCAATATGTCACGCCAAGTGAGCAAGTTTACGTTATCTACAAGCTGAGAAGACAAGCAAAAGAGCCTAGAACGCAGCGCTGCTAGAGGCTATAAAAGCTTGAGCAACTAACTCGACAGGTTTTACTAGGCTACGGATTAAATTACTATTCGCTGTTATAGCGGCGCAGCGTTCTAGCAGGACGAAGTCCGCTCTAGCTTCTAGGATTGTCATCGCCTTTCACAACTCACTTCGTGCAATGCTGCAATAGTTTAATAAAAAACTCACTGCCTTTGCGCTCAGCAAATGCAATATTACGTTCAGGAATTGATTCGGGGTCGGTGTAGTTTGCGAGTGCTATTTCCATACTGGCTTCGCGAATGATGTGTAAGGTTGGGTAGGGGGCTCGATTGGTAAAGTTAGCGGCGCTATCTTGAGGCTCGCCTTCAAAGCAGTAGTCTGGATGAAATGTCGCGAGTTGATAAACACCTTCATAACCGTGCTCAGCTAATATCTCTGTGGCATCGTCGACCAAATCTAAATAGGCATAAAACCCTTCAAAACCACGCGGCAAAATAAACAAGGTAGTTTCAGTTTGTGGATGCTCATCAAGGTATTGGCATTCGGCCATGAGCGCTTTTAATACTGCTTTTACTTTGGTTTGCTCAATAGCCACATAACGAATACTGGCACGTTCAACCTCTCTACGAGCAAACGGGCAAATATTGTATTTCATGATGACATCCACAACCCACTTTTCAGTGTGGGTGAGGCATTCATGTTGTTCCATTGATTAACCTTATCGCTATATCGGTGATGATGCAGGTAACACCATCGGAATAATTGATGCCACCAATAATAATGCCATCGAAATATTAAAAATGCGCTGCTGACGTTCATTCTTCAATAAACGTTTTAGTGCAACACCAAAACTTAACCACACAATAGCACAGGGAAATGCGACACATAAAAATACACTGGCGATGGTGATGACCTGGCTGTTGAGTTCGTGTTGTACCGAGGTGAAAGTGGCTATCGCACCCACGGCCATAATCCAACCTTTTGGGTTGACCCATTGAAAGGCCGCCGCTTGAATAAAGCTAAACGGTTTACTGACTTGTTTACCTTCCATTTTGCTGCTGCTATTAGCAATCAACCAAGACAAGTAGAGTAAGTAAGCAATGCCAACAACTTTAATGACAATGTGAATAATTGGATACGCCTGAAATATTGCGCTTAGGCCTAATCCCACAGCTAAAATCATGGTTGGAAAGCCTAAACTTATCCCAAGTAAATGTGGAATACTGCGCTTAATGCCAAAGTTAACCCCAGAGGTCATCAACATAATGTTGTTAGGCCCAGGTGTAATACCGGCAGAAAAGGCAAATAATGCAATGGCGAACACTAACTCCATGAATGGATCTCTTAAGCTAAGGTGCTGAGAAGCAGAATTTTAGGGGAATTTTTCTACCGAGCATAATGATATTTTTACAAATGAGTAAATTAATTAACTTATCAATCAGTGAGACTGCTGAACATAGAGAACAGCAGTCGCCACAATACTTAACCCAATGTGATGATTACTTAATAACTCACTTCAACTTCATAAGATGAAAACTTACGAATGTTAATCACCCCAGTATCAAAAATCAGGTATTGGCCTTTAATGCCTTGCAATGTCCCAGTGACCTCAGCAATTTTATCAAAGTTATGTGATTTCACTTTGGTTGGAAACGCGGTAATAGGGTAGCTTATGGCTTGAATATTGGCATCTAAACGCTCGATGACAATATCTTCATGCTCTATAGCAAGAGCTTGCAGTTTATCTTCAATTAACGGAATAAGTTGCGCAGCTTGCTCAACCAGGTCAATGTCATCATTGTGGCCTTTTAGCATGGCTTGCCAATGAGTTTTGTCGTTAATGAATTTGGCTAGTTCAATTTCGATTAAGCCCGACATTTTGCGCGTAGACACTTTAAAAATAGGTAAGCCCTGAGTGGCACCCTGGTCAATCCAGCGTGTAGGGATTTGCGTGTGACGCGTAATGCCGACTTTAATGCCAGAAGTATTAGACAAATAAACATAATGCGGCACAAAGCAATTTGACATGGCCCACTCTGGTTCACGGCAAGTACCTTGATCAAAGTGACAGGTTTCTGGTTTCATAATGCACATATCGCAACTGGCCAGCTTAGTCATACACACATAGCAGTGGCCTTGCGAGTAACTCTTTTTGGTTTTTTTTCCGCAGCTGCTGCAAAAAATATTACCCGTGTGAGTCATGGTAAGCGTTTTACCGATTAATGGGTTTAGCGCTAAGCGCGCCTCTCCGACAGGTAAATGATACTCCACCTCATGGTTGTCATTGAGGTGGGTTTTCAGTTTTGATAGCGTTCCAAACATGGTGAATCCATTTTATCGTCTTTATTTGCTGGCAGTTTAGCAGATGATGAAAATGGAATTTAGCCTTAATTTACCCAACATGGCTTATGTGCTGTTTGTCTGTTAACTTTTTAAGCTGACTGGCTCAATTTATCTAATACCACATCGTCACCCATTTCATACAGGGAAGTGGCAATCATCTCTTCCTGAGCGGGATCGGTAAGTCCTAGCTCCATTGTGGCCCTAAATAAGGCAATCCCGGTATGGCTTGCTGTTTCATATTGGCTACTAAATTTTTCAATGTTAATGCCTAATGCATTCATTTTATTAGAAATATGTAAAACAATACCCGGGCGGTCATAAGCGACAAGGTTGTAACGGAGTTGCTTGATAGGCTGTGCACTTAAACTGGTTTTAGAGAAGGTCATGGTGAGGCCGTCAATGCATTCAAGCGCATCAACCAGCTCATCCCATTTTAATGCTGGCACTTCTAACTGTAATATTGCGGCAAAAACACCATCAATATGGCGCATTTCAGAATCAAGCCAGTTGCCATTGTGGCGACTAACAACATTGGCGATCTGTTCTACTAATCCTTTTCTATCAGGTGCTTGCAAAGTGATAAGGTAACGCATCATACGATATTTCTCCTATATACATTGGCTGTAACACAACTGTCATCTTTACGTCATATAATCGCAGCCACTTAAGATTGTGTTATGGCTTTACGGTTGTTTAACGACGATTGACTTATGCAGCTAGTGGCGATTGAGTGATGAATAATGATAGGGCTTTACGCCACAATATTCGTTGTTAATTTACTAAGTTAAGTTAACGCTTTAGAAATCGCCATTCAGTCATAAATATTTATTGTTAGCACAGTAAACTACACAATCAAAGCGCTAATTATGGCATCGATTAATTATTAGAGGTTCTTAATGGAAAGTCAGGTAAATCAACCTGGTTCTGCTGAAAAAAGTTTACTTGCGGGTAAACAAGCATCACGCAGAGCATTTAAGGATAAAGCAGCAGAGTTTGGGATAACAGTCGGCGGCACTATGGTGTTTGTGGCTTTGTTATTAATATTTTTCTACTTGCTGTATGTCATCAAGCCTATCTTTGATGGCGCACATATAGAACCTGTAACCAGTGTGAGTTATCAACATACTGATGCCAAGACGCTAATGATTGGCAGTGACGAACAAAACGAAGTGTTATATCGCGTCACGCAATTAGGTACGGTTGATTTTTACTCATCAACAACGGGGCAATTAATCTCAACGTTTACACCGACCTTGCCAGAAGGCGCGACCATTACCAGTAGCGCTAAATCGAGCCCAAGCGAGCAACGCTTTGCATTAGGCTTAAGCAATGGCCAGGTGATAGTTGTCGGCATCGATTTTACGGTGACCTATCCGGACAATCAGCGTCAAATTACGCCTAAATTAACTTATCCAATCGGTGATGAACCCTTAACCATCAACGAAGACGGCGCCGTATACAACTTAGTGTTTGATTACAGCGGCAGTCGCATGAGTTTTGCCTACCAGGATGCTAATGGTGCATGGAAGCTCAATCGCCAAGAAGGCGAAGAAAACATGATGACAGAAGAAGTTGAATGGGCTTCTATCGAAGTGTTTGTTGAAGATGCACCTAAACAAGTAGTGTCAGCGTTAATGACGCCCGATCATCGCCAATTAATTTTAAGCACCACAGACAAGTTATTTGTGTACAACACTCGCGAGGCTGACGAGGTTGAATTACTGCAAGTGCTGGATGTTAAAAGGGGTGAGGCCAAAATTAAGCAAGTGAATTTACTTGCGGGTGCTAGCTCAATTATGATCAGCTACGACAGTGGTGTGATTAGCCAATATTTCCAGGTGAATGGCGATAAAGGCCGTTTGTACCAGCAAATTCGTGAATTTGACGATATCGCGCCAGTGAGTGCCATGGCGACAGAGTTTTATCGTAAAAGTCTTGCGGTATTAAGTTCAGAAGGGGAGTTAACCCTACTGTACACCACCAGCCAACGTAACCTGTTTGATGAAAAATACAGCCTGCCTAACCCTGGTTTAATGGCGTTTAGCCCGCGTTCAAATGCGTTGATTATTGAAGCAGATAACAAGCTTAATCTGTTTGCCGTTGAAAACGACCACCCAGAAGTTTCGTGGAGCGCCTTGTGGCAAAAAGTGTGGTACGAAGGTTACCCAGAGCCGCAATATGTATGGCAGTCAACTTCAGGTTCAGACGACTTTGAAGCTAAATTAAGTTTAATGCCATTAGCGTTTGGTACCATGAAAGCCGCGTTCTACGCCATGATGTTTGCTGTGCCTTTAGCCATTGCGGGCGCAATTTACACGGCTTACTTCATGACACCTAAAGTGCGTAATGTGGTTAAACCGACTATTGAAATTATGGAAGCATTACCAACAGTTATTTTGGGTTTCTTAGCGGGTTTATGGTTAGCGCCACTGATTGAAGATCATTTACCCGGCATCGTGGTGTTATTGATGTTATTGCCAATATCGATACTATCCACCGCATTTGCATGGAGCAAAATGCCAGAAACCTGGAAGCACCGCTTACCAGAAACCTATCAAGAGCTGATGTTACTACCAGTGATAATCTTTGTTGGTTGGTTCTCGTTCACCATTAGCCCAGTGATTGAAGTGGCATTGTTTGACGGTAACACGCGTCAATTTATCACGAATGATTTAGGCATTACCTTCGACCAACGTAACGCGTTTGTGGTCGGTATTGCGATGGGCTTTGCGGTTATCCCCACTATTTTCTCGATTGCCGAAGATGCGATTTTCTCGGTTCCTCGACACTTATCAAACGGCAGTTTGGCATTAGGTGCCACCAACTGGCAAACCTTGACCCGAGTGGTGTTGTTAACAGCAAGTCCAGGCATTTTCTCTGCCATTATGATGGGACTTGGCCGCGCCGTAGGTGAAACCATGATTGTATTAATGGCAACTGGTAACACAGCAATATTAGAGTGGAGTGTGTTTGAAGGTATGCGTACCTTGGCAGCGAACATTGCGGTAGAAATGCCAGAGTCAGCCATTGGCAGTTCGCACTATCGAGTGCTGTTCTTAGCCGCCTTTGTCCTGTTTATATTCACCTTCTTCTTCAACACCATTGCAGAAGTCGTACGTCAGCGTTTACGCGACCGTTATAGCTCACTGTAAGGAAAGATGATGACTCATATATTGATTATTTCGCCAATCGCCTTGAGAGGTTTGTGCAATGGGTAAGTGGTTTAAATCAGGTTCACCGTGGATTTGGATGACCGGTGGTGCCGTAAGTATCAGTTTAATTGCCGTTTTAGGCTTATTACTGTTAATCGCATGGCGTGGCTTAAGTTACTTTTGGCCAGCTGACATTTACGAATGGCAACTAGAAGATAACAACGGAGTGAAAAGCACCTTAATTGGTGAGATTTACGACCGTGAAGAAGTGCCAACAGAGCGCTTAATCTCAGCAGGTCATAAATTCACTGAACACCCTGGTGAGTTTGTCACACGTTACCTCGTTAAAACTGGTAACCGTGAATTTGTTGGCCTGGATTTTCGCTGGATTTTAGCCACAGATATCGTGAGCCGCACTACACCGGCTGATGTCGCAAAACTAGAACGTACCAAAAACGGTAACTTCTATGGCTACCCAGTGGCAGTGATTGAAGATGGCAAACGCCTAGAACTCAATAACGAAGCCGATATTGAAGCCTCTTTATTTAGCCATATTGACCGTGCGGTAGACATTGCTGACCAGGCATTAAGCTTACAAAAATCGGACATTGGCTCAATTAACTATCAAATAGAGCGCCTACGCTTAAAGCAACGTGGCTACGAGCTTGATGGCGAACTAACCGACAAGCGCAAAGCCGATATTAAAGCGCAAATAGAGCAACTAAACCAAGACTACCTTGTGCTTGAAAAAGACTTGTTTGCACTGCGCGACCAGGCTGCTCGAGACTCGGTTGTAGTGCGTGACATGCGCGGTGAAGAAGTCATACTCAAACTAGACTCTATTTTAGATGTTAGCTACGTTAACCACATGAATGTCATTCAAAAAGTGGGTCACTGGTTTGTCGGTATTGGCCGATTTGTCAACGATGACCCACGTGAAGCCAACACTGAGGGTGGAGTATTCCCAGCCATTTTCGGTACTGTGTTCATGGTGATGTTAATGGCTGTCATTGTGACGCCATTTGGTGTTGTCGCAGCGATTTACTTGCACGAATACGCTAAGAAAGGCCCAATTACTAAGATGATCCGTATCGCGGTAATTAACTTAGCGGGTGTACCGTCGATTGTTTATGGTGTGTTCGGTTTAGGCTTCTTTGTTTACATGATGGGCGGATCAATTGACCAATTGTTTTTCCCTGAAGCGTTACCAGCACCGACATTTGGCTCACCAGGGGTGATTTGGTCTGCGCTTACATTGGCCATCCTAACTTTACCGGTTGTGATTGTATCGACAGAGGAAGGCTTAAGCCGTATCCCAAGTGCGGTACGTCAAGGCAGCCTGGCATTAGGGGCAACCAAAGCAGAAACCTTATGGCGCATTGTTGTGCCAATGGCAAGCCCAGCCATTATGACCGGTTTGATTTTAGCGGTAGCGCGTGCAGCGGGTGAAGTAGCACCGTTGATGTTGGTGGGCGTGGTTAAATTAGCGCCAACGTTACCGATTGATATGAACTTCCCGTTTGTGCATTTAGAGCGTAAGTTCATGCACTTAGGTTTCCATATTTACGATGTAGGCTTCCAAAGCCCTAACGTTGAAGCAGCTCGCCCATTGGTGTATGCAACATCGTTCTTATTAGTATCAGTAATTGTTGCACTTAACTTAACCGCGATTAGCGTGCGCAACCATTTACGTGAAAAATTCCGTTCGCTAGAACACTAATTAGCGATATCCTGAAGGAAAGAAAAATGATTTCTATTGATAGTTCAGCAATGCAAACACAAGCAGTTGATTTAGTTAACTTACCCGCGCAGGATACCGCACTTGAGATCCGTAACCTTGATTTACGTTACGGTGACAAACAAGCGTTATTTGATGTGTCGATGAAGATCCCTAAAAAACAAGTGACGGCATTTATTGGTCCAAGTGGTTGTGGTAAATCAACGCTGTTACGTTGTATTAACCGCATGAACGACCTGGTTGATAACTGTAAAATCGACGGCGAAATTTTGCTTCATGGGCAAAATATCTATGACAAGAAAGTCGATGTCGCGTCATTGCGTCGTAACGTCGGAATGGTGTTTCAGCGTCCAAACCCGTTCCCTAAGTCAATCTACGAAAACGTGGTTTATGGCTTACGTTTACAAGGGTTAAATAACCGCCGTGAATTAGATGAAGCTGCAGAGCGTTCGTTACGCGGTGCAGCAATTTGGGACGAAGTTAAAGACCGCTTACACGACAATGCTTTTGGTTTATCTGGCGGTCAGCAACAACGTTTAGTGATTGCACGCGCTATTGCGATTGAGCCAGAAGTGTTATTACTCGATGAACCGACATCGGCGCTGGATCCTATTTCAACCTTAACCATTGAAGAGTTGATCACTGAGCTTAAACAGCAGTACACCGTGGTGATTGTGACGCATAACATGCAGCAAGCTGCACGTGTGTCAGACCAAACGGCGTTTATGTACATGGGTGAATTGGTTGAATACGCCGATACCAACACGATTTTTACTACCCCTAAAAAGCGTAAAACCGAAGATTACATTACCGGTCGTTATGGTTAATCCTTGCGATAAACGCTTTTAATAAACAAACAAAATGTTAGGTGGGTAAGATGGAAAAAATGAATTTAAGTAAACACATCTCTGGTCAGTTCAATGCTGAACTTGAAGATATTCGTAACCGTGTATTGGCCATGGGCGGTTTAGTTGAGCGTCAACTTGAGCAAGCACTTGATGCATTAACCACATTAGATGCTGAACTGGCGCAAAAAGTGATTGAAGGCGACCACAGAGTTAACGGCATGGAAGTGGCGATTGACGAAGAGTGCACCCGTATTATTGCTAAGCGTCAACCCGCAGCAAGTGACTTACGCATGATTATCGCCATTTCAAAAACCATTGCAGATCTTGAGCGTATTGGTGATGCATGTGTGCGTATTGCCAAAGCGGCACTCGAAAAACGGGCAAATAGCCAGCAACCTTTACTTGTCAGCATAGAAAGCATGGGCCGTCACGCAACGCGCATGCTGCACTCAACCCTAGATGCGCTTGCACGTATGGATGCTGAGCAAGCTCTTGAGTTGCATAAAGAAGATGCCAAATTAGACAAAGAATACGAAGGTATTATTCGTCAGTTAATGACCTACATGATGGAAGATCCACGCTCAATACCAGGCGTGTTAGATGTATTATGGGCCGCTCGCGCAGTAGAGCGAGTTGGCGACCGTTGTAAAAACATCTGTGAATACGTAATTTACTATGTAAAAGGTAAAGATGTTCGCCATACTTCTTATGAAGACATGGAAAAAAACCTGTAACGTTTCAATCATATGATGTAAACGTTTTACACGACAGTTAATCGTGATGCTATGTTTGTTAAGCCCCTTAATAGGGGCTTTTTTATACCTGTTAAACACGTTTTCGGCGAGTTTTTCACTATATCTAACGGTATCAATCAAGCGGCTTTTGCTCTACGTTGTCGCTATGCAAAAGGGAACAACCACTGTAATTCATTTGGACATAATGACAGTATTGATAATATCTACTGGTTCAAATTGTCCCAATAATTTTGTCAATCAGTCTTTTACTTTGACGTGGATCTCACTTTTGATGTGGCACTGTAATTGCTATGTTTGAGTATCTATTACCTTCGGCAAGATTTATGAGACGTGAAATCAATCGATACGACAACGTCAATAAGATTTCAGGTGAATTTAGTGGCGCATTTGCGGACTTAGGCACCTTCCTTCCTTTAGTGTTAGGTTTAATTGCGCTTAATCACTTCTCTCCACAAGGGATATTTTTCGGTTTCGGTTTGTTTGCATTATTTACCGCACTGTATTACCGAAGCCCCATGCCTGTACAACCTATGAAGGTGATCAGTGCGTTAGTTATTGCAGAAGGAATGTCGCTGGGAATGCTCCAGGCATCAGCCATATTAATGGGTATTATCCTGTTGATATTAGCTTATAGCGGTATTATTCAATGGATGGCCAAGCAGTTATCGCCAGCAATCAGTATTGGTATCCAGTTAGCAATAGGACTCCAGCTTATTTGGCTCGGTGGTGTCATGATGAGCGAAACCTGGTTTATTGGTTTATTGGCCTTTGGGTTATTGTTTGCTAGCCGTTATATGTCAATGCAATATTTGGTCATGCCGTTAGTGATTATCCTTGGTATTACTTGGCAATATACCAGCGGTACAGCGCCTAGTTTTAATTTTAGCCAGGCCAGTGCATGGCAATTAAGTTGGCCGAGTATCGATGAATGGGGCTCTGCTGCAATGTTATTAGTATTACCGCAATTAGCCTTAACATTAACTAATGCGGTGATTGCCGTATCAGCAATGGCGAAACATAAATTCCCAGAAGATGCCGCTAAATTTGAGCCGCAACAATTTGCTAAGAGTTCTGGTTGGGCTAATTTATTGTTAGCGCCTTTTGGGGCTACAGCCATGTGTCATGGCGCCGGAGGACTTGCCGTACAATATCACTTTGGTGCTCGGACATGGTTAGCCCCCACCATTTTTGGCAGTACATGTCTACTTATTGCTATTTTTTGGGGCCAGGGCATTGCCAGTGCTTTATCATTTATTCCTCTCGCTATTTTAGGCAGCTTACTTGCCATAGCCGGTACACAATTAGCGTGGTCAAAGCGTTTTATCGATGGTAAGCCTTTTTGTATTTTTGTTATTTTTTCAACCGCAGCAACATGCTTATTAATCAATACAGCAGCAGGCTTGGCCATTGGGGTGTTATTAGAGTTAGGCCGTCATCAATGGGTGAATGTCGCTAAAACAAATAAGTAATCTATTATGTTTGCAGCCTGTGATATGAGATACACATAGCCGTTAACAGGTTTTAACCGATCCCAGATTGTTAGCCGATGCTAAACATCAGTAGATTTGAAGTGACTAATCAGCAAACTGTGTTAACATTTTTGACCTGTTTTTTCTGCTTTTGTGTGTTTAATGAAAAAGACCCTTGCCCGTGGTTTAATGAATTTATTGCCGATGGTGTTATCCATTTGGCTTTTTTGGTCGCTATTTATATCACTTGATGGTTTAGGTAAATTATTACTTGAACTTGTGGGTGTTCAATCTGTGTTTGTCGGCGCCGGTTTTGGCCTGGTTGCCAGCCTAGTGTTTGTCGCAGGTTTGCTTTTTTCAGTCAGCCCTATCGCTTGGGTTTACGGTTGGATTGAGAAGCAACTGATGAAATTTCCGTTGTTTAAATCTGTGTATGGCAGTATTCGTGATATTGCTAGTTTAATGAACCGCGACGGCGAGCCTAAAACCCAAAAAACCGTATTAGTGAAACAAGCCAATGGCGGCTATGTGGTAGGGTTTATTATGAGTGAGTCAGCGCCGCAGCCGTTAGCGGATGCTTTGCCAGATGGCGATTGGGTGCCAGTATTATTTCAGCTCAGTTACCAAATGGCTGGAGTGACCAGTTTGGTTAAACGTGATGATTTGATCTTTGTTGATTGGTCATTTGAAGATGCAATGCGCTTTAACTTAACGGCAGGTATTGCCAACAGTAAAGCGGAATAACGTCATCACATTTAGGACTATCCATATTAGGAGTATCACTGACGTTACTCGCTCCTTAAGCCTCATTGCATCTTACATAAGTGTTGAAAATAAAGGTTTCAGCCCAATTTGTGGCTGAAACCTTTTTTTATACCGATTAAAGCGCAATGTTTATCACAAATCGCAGACTTTCCATTTGTTTTATTTTTGTCTATGGTAATATCTGCCCTTATCCCAAATTGAAATAGAATTTATGTTGGCTTGAGCAATTTTGTTCATGGCTGACTCATTTTGTTTTTATTTTTCTCTATCTTGGAGATTTTATGTCAATAAAGTCGAGTATTAATCCGCCGGTGTTTATTTCATCGGTGGTGATCATATTTTTTATGGTGTTGCTCTGTGCCATTTGGCCAGAAGGCGCCAGCAACTTCTTTAAAAGTGTACAGTCATGGTTAGAAATTAAAGCGGGTTGGCTTTATATTCTAGGCGTGGCGGTATTCTTAATTTTTATCCTTTTTGTCATGGTCAGCCGTTTTGGTGATATTAAATTAGGCCCTGACCATTCAGTACCTGACTACAGCTATAAAAGCTGGATTGCTATGCTGTTTTCAGCAGGTATGGGTATTGGCTTAATGTTTTTTGGTGTGGCAGAACCGGTAATGCATTTTCTTGCGCCGCCAGATGCAACACCTGAGAGCATTCAAGCCGCTAAAGATGCGCTTAAAATTACCTTTTTCCACTGGGGTATCCATGCATGGGCTATTTACGCCGTTGTAGCATTAAGCTTAGCGTATTTCTCTTATCGTCATAAATTACCCTTGCTACCACGCTCGGCGCTATATCCGTTAATTGGTGACCGTATTTATGGCCCAATCGGTCATGCGGTTGATACCTTTGCGGTTATCGGTACCATGTTTGGTGTGGCAACGTCATTAGGTTTTGGGGTGTTACAGGTAAACTCTGGTTTGAGTTACTTAATGAGTGACATTCCAAATAACACCACTGTACAGGTTGGTTTGATCATTGTTATCACTGGTATTGCGACATTGTCAGTGTTTTCTGGTTTAGATAAAGGGGTTAAACGCTTAAGTGAGCTTAACCTTGGCTTAGCCTGTTTGTTACTTGCTTTTGTGTTGATTCTTGGTCCAACCGTGATGTTGTTACAATCATTTGTACAAAATACCGGTAGCTATTTAAGCGACATCGTAGGCAAAACGTTTAACCTCTATGCTTATCAGCAAAAAGATGATTGGATTGGTGGTTGGACATTACTGTATTGGGGCTGGTGGATTTCATGGTCACCATTCGTCGGTACCTTTATCGCCCGTGTAAGTCGTGGTCGTACTATTCGTGAATTCTTAATCGGTGTGTTGTTTGTACCCAGCGCGTTAACCTTCCTATGGATGACCGTATTTGGTAACACAGCTATCGACGCCATTATGAACCACGGTGCAACCTATTTAGCTGAAGCGGTATCAAGCGATGTGTCAGTGGCCTTGTTTAAGTTCTTTGAACACATGCCAATGTCTAACGTACTGTCTGTTATTGCACTGTGTTTAGTGGTGACGTTTTTTGTAACCTCATCAGATTCGGGTTCATTAGTGATTGATAACCTGACCTCTGGCGGTGATGCAAATGCGCCAGTATGGCAACGTATTTTCTGGGCCTTATTACAAGGTGTGGTTGCATCAGTGTTGTTAGTTGCGGGCGGATTACAAGCTCTGCAAACTGCCGCGATTGCCAGTGCATTACCCTTCTTAATTGTAATGCTGTTTATGTGTGTTGGATTATACCGAGCATTGCAAGATGACTGGCTTAAAATCAACAGCGTACAGTCGCACAACACCAGTGTGCAGTATGTAAAAGCGAACATGAGCTGGCAAGACCGTCTTGACGTTTTGGTGTCACAACCAAGCCATCAAGATGCACAAGTGTTTTTAGACACAGTTGCACGCCCAGCATTGAATGAAGTGAAAGATACGTTTATCGCTAAACACATCAATGCTGAAATTATATTGAGTGAAGATCGCGTACGGTTGGTCATTGGTTCAGATGAATCACTGGCATTTGCGTATGGTTTACGGATCCGAGCGCATAATATGATGGGTGCAGAATTAACCGATAAAAATGCTGAGCAGGCATTCTATCGCGTTGAAGTGTATCTTGAGCATGGTGGACAGCAATATGATGTGATGGGTTATACTCAATCACAGATTATTGCCGACATTATTACTCAGTATGAGCGTTATCTACATTACCTTTATTTATCGAATTCATCTCCAGTAGCTGAATAATCGTAAAATAACAGCGTATAAACAATTGCCCCAAGCGATAACAGTGATTATCCTTGGGGTAATTTTTTTGTATAAGTGATGCATCATGTCAACCAATCAAAACCCAAGTAAATTAGATAAAGTCTTAGCAGAAGCCAGAGACTACAAAGCCTCCCGTGAAAAGGGTTACCGCGAACAAGCACTTAAATTATACCCATGGGTCTGCGGCCGCTGCACCCGAGAATTCACCCATAAAAACCTTTCTGAACTCACGGTACATCACCGCGATCATAACCACGACAATAATCCTTCAGATGGCACTAATTGGGAATTATTATGCTTGTACTGTCACGACAATGAGCATTCTCGCTTTGAAGAACTCATCCGTTACGGCAGCACCAAAGAAGCCAAACAAGAAGCCGCCACCTTCAATCCATTCGCAGACTTAAAAGCGATGATGAAGAAGTAGGGGTTACCCGCGTTTGGACACGCCAACACTTCATCATTCAAATAACGCCGACTACTCCGTCGTTTGCTCATTCGTATTCCGATGACGCCGACTACTCCGTCGTTTGCTCATTCGTTTTCCGATGACGCCCACTACCACGTCGTTCCGGCAATGCTTTTAAGCCGGAATCCAGGTGTTGATTTTGGGGTTTTAGGCCCTAGGCCCTAGATTCTAGGAACTCGCAAGCTCGCCAGAGAGCCGACTTCGTCCTTCTAGAATCTAAGAAACACCTGGATCCCTGATACAAGCACTCAGGGATGACGTGCGGGTGGAGCTAAACGGCATCATACAAATAACGCTCACTTGCTCATTCGTATTCAGATGAGATTCACCATTCCGTCGTTTGCTAATTCGTATTCCGACGACGCCTACTACCACGTCGTTCCGGCAATGCTTTTTAGCCGGAATCCAGGTGTTGGCTTTTTGCTTTTAATGCCCAAGCAAGGTCAACAGAAACACCTGGATCCCTGATACAAGCACATCAATGACGTGCGGGAGGGGCCAAGCTTTACCTAGAACCTAGAAGGACGAAGTCCGCGCTGGGCGAGCTTGCGAGCTCCTAGAACCTTAAATCTAAGAAACACCTGGATCCCTGATAACAGATCTCAGGGATGACGGGCGGGTAGGGCGACAGTTTCACCTAGAACCTAGTACCTAGAACCTAGAAGGACGAAGTCCGCGCTGGGCGAGCTTGCGAGCTCCTAGAACCTTAAATCTAAGAAACACCTGGATCCCTGATACAAGATCTCAGGGATGACGGCAAAAGATGACGGGCGGGTAGGGCCAAATGGCACATTTGCTTATTAGAATTCAAATACCGCCTACTACCACGTCGTTCCGGCAATGCTTTTTAGCCGGAATCCAGGTGTTAGCTGTTAGGTTTTTACCTCTTGTTGATACGTTTCTCTGCTGCTAGCCATTCGGCGCGAGACAAGGTTTTGTTATTACTGTCACCCATAAACAATTGTTTTCTGTCGTCGAGCTTATCTACAATCTGTTGTTTTTGCTGATCTGTGGCTTGTGACCAAATGACAATTTCGTCGATGTGGCGAAAACAGCCCATACAATAATCGTCAGCATTTAAGCCACAGCGGGCGACACAAGGCGAGTGCATAGTTTACAATTCCGGTTTGGGTTATCTGAGCCCGCATCCTATCATTTCAATCAGCCAAGGTTAACTGTCAGCATCAATATGTCTTCAATCGAATATCAACATACGTTTACAGCACTCGATTCATTGCTTGAATGCTTAACGCCCTTGTGGCAGCTGGTGGCATTTGAGTGTGACCACTTACCTTGGCAGGTGTCATTTCCTCATCTAGCGCAAAAAGTGTGGCAATTAGACGATGCTGAAATTGATGTAATTGATGCTGATCAGCAATTATTAATCGACACACTGCTTCCAAGCTTGATAAGTGACCTCAAACAAAGCCAACACCAACATGCAGCAGAGATCATTGAACAGTTAAGCTTGTTAGTCTTTACTTTGCCTACAAGCAGCATTAGCGCAGTAAGTAAACAAGCAGCATCAATGGCTGAACAACACACTGATTTAGCCCATTTCAGCGCGCATATTAAAGGTCGCAAGTGGCAACAAATCACGGCTTTTTCCGAGCAAATCGACCCGCAATTTCAAACGGCATTAATGCGTTTACCGATATTAGAATGGTGCGCTGGCAAAGGGCATTTAGGCCGTTTAGTCGCAAAGCAGCAGCAAGTGGAAGTCACCAGTCTCGAATGGCAAGCTAACTTATGCCAGCAAGGTCAGGCATTTGCCAAGCAATGGCAGTTATCGCAGCGATTTATCTGCGCCGATGCGTTTGCACCGCTTAACCCCAATGAAACGATATTTTATCCGCAGCAACATGTTATTGCATTACATGCTTGTGGTGATTTGCATGTGCGTTTATTAAACCTTGCTACTAAGGCCGACACTCAAGCGATTTCGATTTCGCCTTGTTGTTACCATTTAATCCAAGACTCACACTACCAACCGTTATCAACTCAGGCTAAAGCCAGTAAAATTAAGCTTTCAAGGCATGACTTACAACTGCCATTACAGCAAAGCGTCATTGCCAGTCCCAAGCAACAGGCATTGCGCTTGCAAGAAGTGTCGTGGCGTTTAGGCTTCGACAGTCTGCAACGTCAGGTGCGAGGTATTGATGCTTATCTGCCCGTGCCAACAGTTAAACAAAGCCAACTCAGCGGCAGTTTTGCCGATTTTTGTCTGTGGGCTGCAAATCACAAAAAGTTAGTGCTTCCTAACGACATCGACTTCGATACATTTTTACAACGCGGAATAGCGCGACAACGACTCACAAAACGCATAGACTTAGTCGCGCATTTATTTCGTCGAGCATTAGAAGCTTGGTTATTGCTCGACCGTGTGTGTTTTTTGCAACAGCATGGATATGATGTTTCGCTGAGTGAATTTTGTGCAAACAGTGTTACACCGCGAAATGCCTTTATCCAGGCAATTAAAACAACAGCTTAAGTTGAATAACATGTACATTTACAACTAAGCCTTTGTTTAAGCTATTTTATTTAACGTAAGTCTGTAATAATCAAGGCGCTAGTTAATCAACAGCCTTCACAAAGCCGTAAAAAAAACGCCAAAGATGCCGACTTAACTGCGGTTTTTGATTGAATAATGATGCCATTCTTGTTCAAATGGCGGGTTAATAATGAATAACAATTATTCTAGTGGCTTTGGGCTTGCTAGAGCGAAGCGAATTATACGGTTTAATGAAATATTCACGCGTCTTTATCAATAGTCTGGCTTATGAGCTAGCACCACAAATAGTGTCGAGTAGCGATTTAGAATCTCGCTTAGCACCGCTATATCAAAAGTTTCGTATTCCAATGGGGCAACTTGCCGCATTAACGGGTATTACTGAGCGCCGTTGGTGGCCAAAAGGCCATCGTTTATCAGACGGCGCTATTGCCGCTGCACGTAAAGCCGTCAACGAAACGGGCATTAATGTCAGTGACCTAGGCGCAGTGGTTTATACCGGAGTGTGCCGTGACCAACACGAACCCGCTACCGCGTGCCGCATAGCTGCTGAGCTTGGTGTGTCAAAAGATACTGCAATTTACGACATCAGTAATGCCTGTTTAGGGGTGTTGTCGGGTATTTTAGACATTGCTAACCGTATCGAGCTTGGGCAAATTAAAGCGGGTATGGTGGTGTCGTGCGAATCGGCACGAGACATCGTCGATGCCACAATTGACCACATGCTAGCTGAGCCGACAATGCAAAACTTTGCCCAGTCGCTGGCAACGCTAACGGGCGGTTCAGGCGCAGTGGCTGTTATTTTAACAGACGGTAGCTTGCCACTCACAACCACACGTCAACATCAATTACTGGGTGCCAGCCATTTGTCTGCACCAGAACATCATCAATTGTGTCAATGGGGCCTGCAAGAAGCAGGGCACTTATTGTATCGCGAGTTTATGCGTACCGATGCGGTTACCTTGCTTAAAGAAGGTGTCGAGCTTGCTAAACACACGTGGGAACACTTTTTAGAGCAACGCGACTGGGTTGTTGAACAAGTCGATAAAGTAATTTGTCATCAAGTGGGTGCATCAAACCGCAGACAAGTGCTCAATGCATTAAACATTCCGCACGAGAAAGAATATCCAACCTACCAAAAGCTTGGCAACATGGGCACAGTGTCTTTACCTGTTACCGCCGCCATCGCACACGATGAAGGTTTTTTACGTGTTGGCGATCAGGTCAGCTTTTTAGGCATAGGCAGTGGTTTAAACTGCATGATGTTAGGAATAAAGTGGTAAGCCTTAGGCTGCACTGAATTTTTGCATATCATTATAAAAATAGTTAACAGGATGCATCATGCTAGACAACTTACTGCCCTTTAAAAGTCATTATTTAGACCGTAACGGCAATAAACTCCATTACATCAACGAAGGCCAGGGCGAGCCAGTGGTTATGGTGCACGGTAACCCGAGTTGGAGTTACTACTACCGTAACCTAGTGAGCGCGTTGAGCGATCAACACCAGTGTATTGTGCCAGACCATATTGGTTGCGGCTTATCAGACAAGCCCGATGATCCACAATACGATTACACCTTAAAAAACCGTATTGACGATTTAGAAGCGTTACTTGACAGCTTAGACGTAAAACAAAACATCACCCTCGTGGTACACGACTGGGGCGGAATGATTGGTATGGGCTTTGCGGCTCGTCATCCTGAGCGTATTAAACGTATTGTGTGTTTAAACACTGCCGCGTTTCATCTGCCAAAAACTAAGCCGTTTCCCTGGGCATTGTGGATTTGCCGCGAAACCTTACTAGGCACTTTGCTAGTACGCGGTTGTAATGCATTTTCGTCAGCAGCATCCTATGTAGGTGTTAAACGTAAACCCATGAGTAAAGAAGTGCGCGAAGCATACGTAGCACCGTTTAACTCGTGGAAAAACCGTATTTCGACCTTACGCTTTGTACAAGATATTCCACTCAAACCGGGCGACAGAAACTACGATCTAGTCAGCAGTATTGGCGACAGTTTAAGTCAGTTTGCGAACGTGCCAACCTTGATTTGTTTTGGTTTACAAGATTTTGTATTCGACAAGTATTTTTTAGAAGAATGGCGACAGCGAATGCCTCATGCAACGGTGCACGAGTTTGCTGACTGCGGTCATTACATTCTTGAAGATGCCAGCGACGAAGTAATTGGCTTAATTAAAGACTTCATCGAAAAAAACTAATTACACCCTAAAAGGCTCATTTGAGCCTTTTAGCTATTTCATCGTCTAACATTATTTATATATTGGCGTCCTTTTAGCGGTTAGCCAGCATATTCGTTATTCACATTAGCCAAATTGAAGCCACATGACCCAAACCTCTGCACTTGCTAATGCCAATATCTGTCAGCACCTTAAAACGGCTGCGCAAACCATGCCTGTCGAGCTGGCTGTTGCTGTGCAACACGCTAAGCAAGGCCTGTTCAATTATCAAGAAATCGACTTTGCGACCTTACACCAACAATCAGACATGATTGCCAAAGGGCTTATTCAATACGGGATCAAGCGTGGCATGAAAGCGGTGTTAATGGTCACCCCAAGCATTGAGTTTTTTTCGTTAACGTTTGCCCTATTCAAAGCCGGTATCATCCCCATTTTAGTCGACCCAGGCATGGGCATTAAAAACCTTAAACAGTGTTTTGAAGAGTCGCAACCAGACGCCTTTATCGGTATCCCTAAAGCGCATATCGCCAGGCGCGTACTGGGTTGGGGTAAAGGCAGTGTTAAACAGGTGATTAATGTCGGCGGATCAGGGTTACAGCGCTGGTTAGCTAACGCTACAAGCCTTGAAACCATTACCGAAATCGGTCGAAATGAGGCTTACCCCTTTGAAATGGCCTTGCTAAAACCAGATGATATGGCGGTCATTTTGTTTACCAGTGGCAGCACAGGTACGCCAAAAGGTGTGGTGTACAGCCACGCCATGTTTGAAGCACAAATCAGTGCCCTAAAACATGATTACGGCATTAGCCCAGGCGAGCGCGACTTAGCAACGTTTCCGTTGTTTTCATTATTTGGCCCTGCGCTGGGTATGGCATCGATTGTGCCAGACATGGATGCCAGTAAACCGATAACGGCAAATCCAGTTAATTTGTTTGCCGCAATTGAGCAATATCAATGCAGCAACATGTTTGTAAACCCAGCCTTGTTAGAGCGTTTAGGTCAAGCAGGCGAGCAAACTCAGCATAAACTAAACAGCGTTAAGCGAGTGATATCAGCAGGCGCACCGGCAACCATTAGTTCTATTAAACGCTTTAGCCACATGCTCAACCCACAGGTTGAAGTGCTGAATTCTTACGGCGCGACAGAATCGTTACCCATCAGCATGATTGGCAGCCATGCATTGTTTGCAACCAGCGAACAGACCGATCAAGGTAAGGGCATTTGTGTCGGAAAACCAATCTCGACAGTTAGCGTTGATATTATTGCCATCACAGATAATGCTCAGCCTAATTGGGTCGATGTTAAAAAACTTGCCGCTAACGAAATTGGCGAAATTGTCGTCAGTGGGCCAATGGTCAGCCAGGCTTATTATCAACGTCCACAGGCCACTGAATTGGCTAAAATTAACGATGCTGAACACGTTAAGCATCGCATGGGTGACGTGGGGTATATAGACGATAATGGCTTATTATGGATGTGTGGTCGTAAAGGCCATATTGTCGATGCTACGCGTGGCCAGCAAAGAATAAAGCGCTTTTATACATTACCCTGTGAGCGCGTATTTAACACCCATCCACAAGTAAAACGTTCGGCCATTGTGGGCGTTAAGTTAGGTGATAATATCGTGCCTGTATTGTGTATTGAACTGCAAAACGACATCGTCTGCTCAACGTCTAAAGCACTGTATCAAGAGCTATTAGCTATCGCAGAACAATATCCACACACCGACGGAATAGGGCGCTTTTTAATTCATCCTCAATTCCCGGTCGACGTGCGTCATAACGCAAAAATCTTTAGAGAAAAACTGGCGGTTTGGGCACAAAAGCAGTGGAAAGAATAAGCCTCGTCTCAAAGTTGTCTTAAAGTATTAAATAAGGTCATCAGCATGAATCTGACAGATTTACATCCTCTAGAGCAAACCGCGCTTAAGCAATTAGCATTGTCGGTCGACAAGGTATTTGTCACCGGTGCCGGTGGCTTTTTAGGATGGGCGATTTGTCAGCGTTTAATTGCTGCAGGTATTCAGGTAGTGGGTTTTGCCCGTGGTGATTACCCAAAACTGGTAGAACTGGGCGTCGATATGCACCGCGGCGATATCAGTGACTACAAAAGCGTTAAACAAGCCATGCAAGGTTGCGACATGGTGTTTCATGTTGCATCAAAGGCAGGGGTTTGGGGCAGTAAACAAAGCTATTACTCGCCCAATGTCGATGGTGCAAACAACATTATCAATGCCTGTAAAACGCTTAATATTCAACGTTTAGTCTATACCAGCACCCCAAGCGTGACGTTTGCCGGGCGTGATGAAAATGGGATTAACGAATCAGCACCTTACGCAGACTCATACCTCAATAATTACGGTGAATCTAAAGCCATCGCAGAGCAACAGGTGCTTGAGGCTAATTCCGCGCAACTTTACACTACTGCTTTGCGGCCACACTTGATTTGGGGACCAAACGATCCTCATCTTGTGCCTAGAGTGATTGAGCGTGCACGGGCAGGGCGGTTAAAGCTCGTGGGTCATGAAGATAAACTGGTCGATACCATTTATGTCGACAATGCTGCTTATGCTCATGTTTTAGCCGCGTTAGATTTAGTGACTAATGCTAAATCTGCAGGTAAAGCGTATTTTCTCAGTAATGATCAACCTATAACCATGGCTGATATGCTCAATCGTATTCTCGCCTGTGTTGATTTACCGCCAGTAACCAAACGTGTTCCAGCAAGTGTTGCTTATGTCGCAGGCGTGGTACTCGAAACCGCATATGGTTTACTCAATAAATCGCAAGAACCTATCATGACGCGTTTTGTCGCAAGACAACTGTCTACCAGCCACTACTTTGACATCAGCGCAGCCAAACAAGACTTAGGTTACCAGCCTCTTGTTAACATTGACCAAGGCATGCAAAAGCTCAAGCAATCTTTGCTGAACTAATCGCCTGCTGTCACACATCTTCTGCGTGCATTTACAGCACTCAAATAGGTGATTTAAACGATGTAAACAGCTGTTTGTAAAATTGTTTTTACATCGTCCACAGGGTTATTTTTCAACAATCACTTGGTTATATTTTATTCCGCTGTATCTTAAATTCCGACCACCACAACAATAACCCCAAAGAGGGTAACAACTCATAACAAGGTGGCGCAGGGAGAAGCAATGCAAAATAACAATCAAGGTAAATGGAATTTAGCCACATTAGCCATTCATGGCGGACATCAACGCGAAGCCTTTGGCTCGCTCACCACCCCTTTATACCAAACCGCGACCTTTGTTTTTGACAGCGCCGAGCAAGGCGGAGCCCGTTTTGCAGGCGAAGAACCGGGTTATATTTATACTCGCCTCGGTAACCCAACCACCGCAGAACTTGAACGTAAAATGGCGCTACTAGAAGGCGCAGAAGACGCCGCTGCAACAGCATCGGGTATGGCAGCAGTATCAAGCGCATTATTGACACATTTACATGCAGGCGATCATCTCGTAGCGTCTAAAGCCGTTTATGGTTGTACCTTCGCGCTCATGACCACTCAGCTAACGCGCTTAGGCATTACGAGTACATTAGTCGACTTCACCGACATGAACGCAGTTGAGGCGGCGATTAAGTCAAACACCAAAGTATTGTTCTGCGAAACCCCAGTCAATCCTCATCTGCAAGTGTTTGACCTTACCGCGATGGCGAATGTCGCTAAAGCGCACAATCTGGTGTCAATCGTCGACAACACCTTTATGACCCCACTATTGCAACAACCGCTTTCATTAGGTATCGACATGGTGATCCACAGCGCCACCAAATACTTAAACGGCCATGGCGATGTGATAGCCGGGATTGTGTGCGGCAATGCAGAACACATGCACAGATTAAAATACGAAATATTGAAAGACTTTGGTGGCGTCATATCACCACACGATGCATGGTTAATCTTACGCGGGTTAAAAACCCTAGACGTACGCTTAACCCGCCATTGCGACAACGCCGAAGTAATAGCTGAGTATTTAGATAAACACCCTAAATTCAGTCAGGTGTTTTATCCAGGCTTAACACACCACCAGGGCCACCGCTTTGTCGGTAACCAAATGAAACGCGCCGGCGGCGTCATTGCATTTGAGTTAAAAGGCAACAAGCAAGACGCCATCAACTTTGTTAATCGTGTAAAGCTATTCACCATTGCCGTAAGCCTAGGCGACGCAGAATCGCTCATCCAACACCCCGCATCCATGACCCACTCACCTTATACACCAGAAGCCCGACTCGCCGCAGGCATCACCGACAATCTACTGCGTATCTCAGTTGGTTTAGAGAATGTTCAAGACCTAATAGCAGACATAGAACAAGCGCTACTGTAGTTAAATTATACAAGCGGTACGTCAACAGCAACACCTGGATCCCTGATACAAGCACTCAGGGATGACGTGCGGATGGGGCGAAACTAAATCATTTACCCATCCGTATCCAAACACCGCCCACTACTCCGTCTTTTACTATTCGTATTCAAACAACGCCCACTATCACGTCGTTCCGGCAATGCTTTTAAGCCGGAATCCAGGTGTAGGCTTTTTGCTTTTAATGCCCAAGCAAGGTCAACAGCAACACCTGGATCCCTGATACAAGCACTCAGGGATGACGGCAAGAAGATTACGACAACGCCCACCACTACTTCGTTGTTTGCTCATTCGTATTCAAGCAACGCCCACTACTCCGTCGTTCCGGCAATGCTGTTGAGCCGGAATCCAGGTGTAGGCTTTTTGCATTTTTAATACTCAAGCAAGGTCAACCGAAACACCTGGATCCCTGATACGAGCACTCAGGGATGACGGCAAGAAGATTACGACAACGCCCACTACTACGTCGTTCCAGCAATGCTTTTGAGCCGGAATCCAGGTGTTAGCTTTTTGCTTTTGTACAAGGTCAACAGAAACACCTGGATCCCTGATACGAGCACTCAGGGATGACGGCAAGAAGATTATTACAACGCCCAGTACAACGCTAGTAGGTAATGCTTACGACTACTTCATACAAATACCGCCCACTACCACGTCGTTCCGGCAATGCTTTTGAGCCGGAATCCAGGTGTTGGCTTTTTGCTTTTAATGCCCAAGCAAGGTCAACAGCAACACCTGGCTCCCTGATACAAGCACTCAGGGATGACGGCAAAAGATGACGTGCAAAAAGATGACGTGCGGGTGGGGCGACAGCTTTACCTAGGATCTCGAACCTAGCCCATGTATTCCGTGCGATGCGTTCTGTATACCGTTATCTAGTCACTAGAAGGACGTAGTCCGCTCTCAGGCGAGCTTGCGAGTTCCTAGTACCTTCTCTTACAAACACCCACAAAAAAGCCCAAATTAATGGGCTTCTGTTTAGCTAAGCTAATTAATGAAAACTAGCTTTTTAGATTAGTTGCTCGAAATAGTTCCAGCACCACCGCCTGAACCGCCGCCAAAACCTGGGCCGCCTGGAGCAGGAGCTGCACCAAATGCGCCGCCAGCTGCGGTTTGTAACTCTTCAAGGTTAGCAGCAACAATGGCAGGGTCTATGCCGTTTGCAATCGCAATCGCTAAAATTTCATCAGGGCTTAAACCCGCAGCATAAGCAGCTTGAATCGCTTCAATAATTAAAGCTTCATCACCATTAGCGGCAATAAATGCATTGGCTAATTGGGCCGATACATCAGATACCGGTGCATTCTGAGTGCTTGCGGTTAAGGTCTCTTCAGCTGCAATCACACCAGCAGACATGCCTGTGGTCATTAATGCAGAAACTAATAACAGGGTTAATTTATTCTTACGCATTATGTTGCCTCGTGATTCAGTGAGTGGCTAAAGTTATTCAACTCCAATGCACTTGTCCATGTGTTCGTTGCATTAGCAGGGATGATTGTACTGAAATTCCGTACGGCATACAATCCATTTCCCTGCAAACCGTCGATGTTCATGAGTGAAAAATGTTCACCTATCATAGCCGACTCAACCTGTGGCGCGATGATTTTAATACCAATACCATGACAAATTTGAGTGATGGTTTGTACAAAAAAGCGTGTATCAGACTCGGCTATATCACGGACGTAACTAGCATCAATCTTAATGTAATCAATGTTTAAGTTTCTAATGTAACAAAACGAAGTCAAACTTGAGCCAAAACGTTCAATCGCAATATCAATATCTAATTGCTTAGCCTGACGGATAAATCGCTCGGTCGATTCCAAAGAAAGCATCGCCGCAGACTCGTTAAATTCATACAAAAGTGGTGGAAGCGTTTTGTGCATTTTTTGATAAAGATCGAACAACCATTCAGTAAATACCGGATTATGTAACGCACGATTACTAATATTGATCGCCACACGAGTATGTTCGATGTGTTGCAACTTATAAAAAATGAAGCACACAACAGCCTGTTCTAACTCTTGCAAAACACCAAGTCGTTCAGCCATCGCAAACACATCTAAGGTCGATAACACTTCGCCTTCAACTTTAAAACGAACAAACGATTCGACGTATAAAATTGACTGATTATTATCAACCACAGGCTGAAGCATTAAATCGAAGATCTTGTCCAATGGAATGCACTTAATGGCAAAGTCTTTGCTATTACAGTGGCTAATCTCATTTTTAAAGTATTCAGTAAACTGAGTTAAAATACCGACCCATTCTTCGCGAGAATGGTTTTTTTTCATCATCTGAGCCGTGACTAGGCCGGTATCATTTTCGGCATATTGATTGTGCACAAGCTGATGGTCCAATCGTTTAACCACTTCGGCAAAATCTTCTTCATGATTAACACGCGTAAGCGAATGCTTAGCAAAGCCATGATTAAACCGACTCGAACTCTCAATCATAATGTTAGCGGCAATCTGTTGATCAATCTCTTTGGCCGCGTCTTCGGTCAACAAGCTTAAAAAGGCAAACTCAGAGCCAGAAATACGGTAAAAAGTCGCATCTTGTAACGCGCTTATTTGCTTACTGAATAACTGCGCACCAGACAAAATATAATCATCGCCACTGCCATAACCTTCATTATCGTTAACATGTTTTAAAGATGTCATCGACACCAGGCCTAAATAAAATCGATTACCATGCTGGTCGTACTCAGCTTGAATAGATTCAAAGCGCTTTAATAAAGCTCGGCGATTAGGCAGCCCTGTATGAGGGTCGATATACACTTCTTTTGATAACGCTTCTGCTAGCTGAGTTTGTTCGTTAAACGATCGCTGAATATTCTCAACCATACGATTAATCGCATTCACCACAGTGCGCAGTTCAGAGGTAAAAGGGTTTATTGAATTGATGCTAAAGCGTTTTTGAATCACCGACTCAGCTTGTTTTTCAATACTGCGCAGTGGATTTAACACCGCTTTCAAAATCAAATAAGCACAAATAAGGGCAATAACCAATTGCAATAATGTCGTCATTAAACTACTGACCGCATGGTCCCACAAACTTTTGTATGAGGTACCCGCGTGTGACTGCACCTTAAGTTGCCCCGCTATACGCCAGCCATCGCTAACTTCACTAGTCATCACAGGTGGGTGCAAGGTAAACCAATCGATAAACCATTGCGGTACTGCAAAGTTACCTTGCGGGTTCGTGCGTTCAAATATCAGTTTGCCATCCAAATCGGTAAACGTAATATGTTGGTAATAGCCTGAATCAAAAATAGCATTGGTCATGGTCTCGGCAATTACCAGACCTTCTTCATCCATATAAGGTGAAATAGATAAACCTAAACTGTGAGCAGCACCTTGCGCATGCGAGGCCAGTTGCTCATTTAAGTAAGTCCGCATATTAGCCACGTTGTTATACAGCGCAGCCCCAAAGCTAAAAATAGATAAGCAGCTTATTAGCAGATATAACTGCAACCTTAATGATATTCCCTTAGTAAACATTGTCCTCGCCACCATCATTTGCTCCATGTCTCATAGTCGGTTATTCACCGTTTTCAATTCTATTTACTAAATCAGTCCAACTTTTAGTGCCACTGCTGGTGGGCTTAGTACTGCCAAGACCTTGCGCCTTAGCTAACCATAAACCCTGGCCATTAAACGAATAAACAGGCTTTAAGTCACGGCGTTGGTTTGCCGGTAATATCCTGGTTTTTAAATTATCGAGTACAAGTGGCATCGCTTTGGGATTGTCAAAATAAATCAATACCATATGCGGTTCATTTATTAACAATGCTCGCACATACATCAGGCGCATTTTACTTTCATCAACGCCCATGGCCTTTAAGGTAAAATACTTAAATATCGCAAAGTCTTCACAATCGCCACCTTTAGTCCCTAACGACTCTATAGGTGTAGCCCAATAATCACCTTTACCCCAATGCTCACTATCACTTGTAAAGCGTATTCTGCGATTAGCAAACTGATTAGCTAAAAAAAGCCTATCTTCATCACTTGAATTTATCCCTTTGTTAATCGTTTCTTGCCAATCAACAAAATCATCTAATCGTTTAGCGCCATAGCGTTGCTCTACCTGGCTAAAAAAATCTTGAGTAAAGAGATTATCGGTGATGTTCGCAATACACACAGCCGAACACACCACTGACATCACAAGCCAATGACGATACTTATCTACACAAAACAACAAGAGTTTAATAGGTAAATTCCGTTATAAATGACACAAAAGAATAAAATTGTAATTATTTTACAAAAAATAACGTTAAATCAATGTCTATCATAATCTAGTTAATGCTTAAACGACAATATAATGGCGAGCTAATTGTTGTTAACACACACTTTACACATACCAGTAAATCAAAAGTGCTAGCGTACGCACTTACTGGATAGAACATCTATCGCTTTACAAAATAAAAGCGTTCGTTGACACCGCCAATTTTTTGGCATGTAAATTGTTAGTTAAAAATAGTGGTTGAAAAATTTATCATCATCAAAGGGCTTTGAGTGAGCCTTGATGTTATCTGTAAGTTTGAATTACGTTGGAGAAGGGCTGGTTTTATTAATTTTTTGTGTTGTTTAACAACAAGTTTATATACAACACAAAGCGAGCGCATATCTAAAGACTAATTAAAACAGACTGGCTAGAGTGAAGTATGTTGTGCACCAATTTGGTGCTATTTACCAACAGTGGATCTTTATAAAGCATTTAAATCAAGTGTAAATAACGAAAACAATAGTTAACAGCACTGTTCTGAAAACAATCAAGAGTCACAGAACTGCAACGTTAGTAAGCGTAAACTAAGGTTTATTTTTGCTAATAAAGCTAAAAAATGTGTAAAACGACGTAAAAATAGCACTTTATAAAAGATCGTCAAAAAACTGTCATTAACTTACCGTATACATTATAATTGCCAGCAAATAAGAGGACTGACGTAAAAACAGAGAGTAGAAAAGGAACATTCATACAAGGCATGATGCCAGCGAGAACTGTTGTTGAGGCAAAAAATCATCTGATTTAACCTCATTAGTTACCGATGCGATCTCATATCGTTGTTGTTTCCTGCTGTATCCCATTTACATCATTTAGGGTGTATATAAACACTCAATAAGTGACGTAAAGCGAGTTAGCAAATTAGTGAGTGAGTTAGTGAGTTAACAGACTCATCGGGCAAATGACCAACCGTCGAACGACAAGCAATCGAATGACACTTGCTAACAACAAGGAGTCTAACGATAAAGCAGTCAACGACAAGCAGTCAAATAGCCATCTAACCGCCACGAGCTTAGCTCGAAAGGGATCCTTTCTACTATTTCGCTCGGAAACGTCAAACCTCTAAAAATTTGCTCAATAGTTTACAAATACAATTTTAAAAGTGTTAAGCATATAAAAAATAAGATATATAAAACTCGCTTTTAAAATAACAATTTAACAGGTTTCACAGCAATCTAGAGGCTGCAATCTAGTGGCGGTAGCGTGCCTTTTTTTAGATAAAAGCACTTTTCTCGTCATCTAATAAGCTCTTCATGCTAGAACCTAGAACCTAGAACCTAGAACCTAGAACCTAGAACCTAGAACCTAGAACCTAGAACCTGAATCAGTAAGCGAAGCGTTCCGTACACCGTTATCTAGCCACTAGAAGGACGAAGTCCGTTCTCAGGCGAGCTTGCGAGTTCCTAGCACCTAGATGTTGCAACACCCGCACGTCATCCTCGAATGCTTTAATCGGGGATCCAGGTGTTGCTTTATCTTTATGACCTTTATGCTTTTACCTAGAACCTAGAACCTAGAACCTAGAACCTAGAACCTAGAACCTAGAAGTTGCACCTCCCGCACGTCATCCCTGAGTGCTTCTATCAGGGATCCAGGTGTTACTATTGTGGCTTAATGAATCTGTACACCGATATGAGGTAAACTCCTCCTTAATATAATACGGTGTATAAAGTAATGAAATCTCAACCCACTTACTCAACAGAATTTAAAATAGATGCTGCTAACCT
>NZ_JCAYNT010000018.1:0-101577 GCF_059758095.1 Shewanella sp. MF05913 | reverse complement strand
AAACGTTTGTACATATTACTATGAACACTCATCATCGCATTGAGTTTAAATTTTTTGATTGCCTACATTCCGAAGAACAAGAAGACAATTTCGAATAACTCAATACCTGTGAATGTCCACACAGATTACTTGATAAATTGTTAAAGAGCGTTGACCGTTTCAGTAGGTCAGGGCTGCGTATTCTACGCATTCCCTTTATGGCGTCAAGTGTTTTTTCAAACTTCTTTTTGCCGTTATCTCTGCCACCTCAATGGCTTGATAACACTCACCGGCTTTTGCTTTCGCTGTCTGCCGTGTCAGTGGATGCGCATTATAGGCAGCTTAAGATTTAGTGCAAGCGCTTTTAAGCAATATAAGTTTCGAACGTTGAACTTTTGCTCAGATCGATTCTTTTTTGGCTTTTTTGCTTAAAGAACCACCTTTACCTAGATAACAAAATGCTTATTTCTGATATTAAAGTGAATTTGAGCTCAATTTTTCAACAGTAGTCTGGTGTATCTGGTAAATTTTAATTACTATGTAACGGTTTTTAACAGTAATTTATCATTTTCATATTCATTAGAGATTATTTTATGCAGAAATCATTCGTGATTGTTTTGATTGCGGCGCTTCTAGGCGCTTTTGTTTTTTCTCAGTTTGGCGGTACATCTTCTTCTGTAGCGTTTATTGCTGGTGTTGTCGTGGCAACGTTAATTTTCACCTTTATACCTACAAGCTCAGCAAATTCTGCTGATGAGCCTTATGTAGGTCCAACTATGACACTATATGTAGGTAATTTGCCTTATCGTGTTCATGAAGGTGAAGTGAAGGCTTTGTTTGGTGAGTATGGTCCGGTTAATTCTGTGCGTTTAGTCCGTGACCGTAAAACTGGACGTCGTAAAGGGTTTGGTTTTGTTGAAATGTCTGAGGCAGGTGCTCAGAAAGCAATGACGAAACTGAATGACTACAGTTTCCAGGAACGTACTTTAAAAGTAAGAGAAGCTAAATCACAAGAGTCTGACTCTGATAATAGCTAACTCTATTCCTTTTATTTAGTACTGTGTTAGTCGGTTATGGTTACCAGCGAAAAATCACTAAAACCATAATCGACTAATGTCGCTTTGAGCCCTTCATTTATGTCTTTGGTATAACAAGCTTGTAATTTCTTGTCACCATTGTGCTCTTTACTGAGTAAAAATCTCACCCGCTTAGCCACTGCCTCTCCAGAATCCAGTAATACAACGCCTTTTCCAAGATAATCACTTATCTCTGCTGCTATCATCGGGAAGTGAGTACACCCCAATACTAATACATCAATCTCTGACGCTTTTATTGGTTCAAGAATATTGTGTAGTTTATCCATATCTATTTTTTGTCGGGCGACATACTGTTCGGCTAGTAATACTAAATCGGATGTACCAAACAGATCGACTTTACAGTCTCCGGCAAATTGTTGGATTAATGTTTGAGTATAATCTCGCTTCACCGTGCCAGGTGTAGCAAGTAAACCAATGTGCTTTTTGCTGGATAACATTGCAGCCGGTTTAATAGCAGGCACCACACCCACTACCGGAATGATTAATAGTCGACGTAAATGTGGCAATACTAAAGTGCTAGCCGTATTGCATGCGACAACAACAATACTCGCATTAAGTCGTTGCGCATGGTGTGCAATCAATGCAACGCAACCTGTGATCAGTTCTTGCTCTGACAAGTTACCGTAAGGCAAGCGTGCATTATCAAACAAATAACAGTAATCATGCTGTGGTAGTTGTTTTCTAATCTCACTCATGACCGACAATCCGCCGATACCAGAATCAAACACTAAAATAGGTCCAGACAATATTGGCTCCAATTATCAATATGTTCAGTATTATTCGTCTTGTCGCTTTATACTAAGGCGCGTAACACTAGACATGAGCGTCATTTAGTATAATATTTGCGCCCTTTTTTACAGCCTTAGGTGGACAACATGAATTTAGCTGCAATGGATCCTAAAAACTACGATGCACAATTACAACAAAAGCGCATCAAGCTTGAACAGGCCTTTGCCGATTTCACTCCACCAGCACTTGAAGTCTTTGCTTCCGAACCAATGAATTATCGCATGCGTGCTGAATTTAGAATGTGGCATGAAGGCGATGACTTATATTACTACATGTTTGATAAAGCACTGAATGCAAAAGTGCGTTGCGATCAATATTTGCCTGCTGGTGTGCTTATTAATCAAATGATGGCGGAATTAATTGTTGAATTAAGACCTAATCCCGCATTACGTCATAGACTATTCCAAATTGATTTTTTGTCGACATTAAGCGGTGAGATATTAGTGTCATTGCTATACCACCGCCAGCTTGACGAAGAGTGGCGCGAACACGCAACGCAGTTAAAAGCGAAATTAGCAGCCAGGTATAATGTCAATATTATTGGTCGTGCCCGCAAACAGAAAATCGATTTAGATAAAGACTTCGTTGTCGAATCATTAACGGTTAATCAGCAGGTATTACAATACAAGCAAATTGAGAACAGTTTTACTCAACCTAATGCCAAAGTGTCTGTAAAAATGTTGGAATGGGCAATCGATGCGACTAAGCAAAGCCAAGGTGATTTGTTGGAGCTGTATTGCGGCAATGGAAATTTTACCATTGCTCTTGCGCAAAATTTCAACCGTGTATTAGCAACTGAATTAGCTAAACCGTCTGTTGATGCCGCTCAGTATAATATTGACATCAATAACGTCACTAACGTTCAAATCATCCGCATGTCAGCAGAAGATTTTAGTGATGCAATGGCGAAGAAGCGTGAATTCAGACGTTTGGAAGGTATCGATTTAGACAGTTTTGACTGCAATACCATCTTTGTCGATCCGCCACGTGCAGGTATCGACCCTGAAACGTTAAAGCTTGTACAAGGCTACGAGCGTATTTTATATATCTCGTGCAACCCAGAAACCTTAAAAGACAACTTACTCACACTAAGCGAAACCCATGAGATAAGCCGTTTTGCCCTGTTTGACCAATTCCCGTATACCGACCACATGGAATCGGGCGTGCTACTTGTACGTAAGTAACCTGAGCTCGGGATAATAAATGCCTTTCAAACAGTCCTTTGCCCTGCTAACTGCGTTGAATCGACTTACAATAGGCTAGCTATTGACGCGTCAATTCGCCTTGTTAGCTGAACAAATGACAAGCTTGAAAGTGAGAAAGGGTAACATCTTGATTTTAAATAGCATAAGTTCATCCCTTATCCCGAGATCAGGTTAAGTAAGCAGTTTACTAAATAATAAGGGCGCAAAGATTTGCGCCCTTATTATTTCTACTTTTTAAACACAATCCGTTAAGCACGATTATCCATCTTTTGCTGCAACGCCTCTGCACCAGTAGCAACCATACGCAGCTGTAAAACAAGCTGATCGGCCAATGCTTTACGCTCACTGCGTTTGATATCTAATGCCGATGCCCCTGCGTTAAACACCAAAATAACCAATGCTTCTGCCTGTGCTCGAGCTAAATCGGGAGTGCGATTGGCTTGTGCTTCGGTGTAATGAGCCAATTCAGAAATAAAATGCTCAATTTCACGCTCAACGGCCGCTCTAAAAGCTGCAGATGTACCAGATCGTTCATGTAGCAAAATACGAAATACGTTTGGATTAGACTCTAACACTTCTATAAAGGTATCGACCGAAATACGAATTACACTGCCACCCGCTTCAGCACGTTGACGTCCTTTGCGCATCATTTGACGTAAGGTTAAACCGCCCTCATCAACCATGGTTAATCCGAGTTCGTTCATGTCTTTAAAGTGACGATAGAAAGAAGTGGGAGCAATACCAGCTTCACGGGCAACTTCACGTAGACTTAAGCTTGAAAAACTACGCTCTGCACTTAATTGATTAAATGCTGCATCGACTAATGCACGACGCGTTTTTTCCTTTTGTTGTGCTCTAACACCCATCTACTCATCCAATCAGTCAATATTTAGCAACAGATAATACCGTTTTTAAAACAGAAACACAGCCCTGTTAAACTTGACCCATGCCTACTACCTAAGTTAAATTAGCGTACAAATGTACGCTCAACTTGCTAAAACCTATAATTGGAATCCTACTAAATGAAAAAACCTCCAATCATTTGGCTTAATACCCTGTTATTTGCCATCACTTTACTTGGCGCTGTGGTATTGATCCCTTGGCGTGGTTTCACCCATGGCTTTGACGGCATTGAATGGATTGCATTTGTTGTTTTTGCTTACGCGAGTGGTTTATCTATTACTGCTGGTTACCACAGACTCTGGTCTCATAAAGCATATAAGGCTCATCCGGCCGTTCGATTTTTATATGCTCTCGGTGGTGCATTAGCACTACAGAATAGTGCATTACATTGGTGTAGCGATCACCGTATACACCACAAACATGTTGATAATAATGATAAAGATCCGTACTCAGCTAAGATGGGCTTTTGGTATAGCCACATAGGTTGGATGTTACGTGAATACCAAGCCAGTCGTTACAGCGATTACAATAACGTGCGTGATTTACAAAACGATCGCATTGTTATGTGGCAGCATAAACATTACCTTGCGTTAGTCATTTTAATGAACATAGGTTTACCGGCGTTTTTAGGTTGGTTAAACGGTGACATACTTTCTATGGTGCTAATGGCGGGTTTACTGCGCTTAGTAGTAGTACATCACTGTACGTTCTTTATTAACTCATTAGCACACATCTGGGGAAAACAGCCGTACACAGATAAAAACACGGCTCGTGATAATGCATTTATCGCTTTATTGACATATGGCGAGGGCTATCACAACTTTCACCATATTTTTGAAAACGATTACCGCAACGGCATTAAGTGGTGGGACTACGATCCAACCAAGTGGTTAATTAAAAGTATGAGCTGGGTCGGCTTAACCACTGACTTACGCAAAGTACCACAAGAACGTATTGAAAGTGCTCGTTTGCAAATGCAACTTTTGCGAGCACAGAATCAAGTGGCACACTTACCTAACTGTGATGAAATTATTGAAAAGTTTCAGGCTGAATACGACTTAATGAAACAACACTTGCTTGAATATTATCAAGCGAAAAAAAGCCTACTAGAAGCGAAACGTAAACAATTAGCCGACCATAATCTTAAGCAACAAGTACAAGATTTACGCAGTCAGTTTTTAGAAAGACAGCGTCATTGGAAAAGTTTAACAGCGGCTTACGCTCAATAAACTGAGCGCAACGAAAAAGGCCATCTTGATTTAATCAAGATGGCCTTTTTGTTTATTGTATCTCTACTATTTATTGTTCGAATTGTTGTGTCACTTGCTGCTGAAGCGCCATACGATTGGTGGTATCACCCGCAACCACAGGCGCAATATTCACCTTCACCCGAGACCAAAAGCGTGTTGGTTTAGTCGTTAATGCATGTCCACCTTTATGGCTAAAATACGAACCCCATAACCCATTAAGTGCTAGCGGTATAACCGGTACTGGATCGCGTTGTAAAATCATCTCAATGCCTGGTCTAAACTCACCAATATCACCATCTGAGGTTAAACGCCCTTCAGGAAAGATACACACTAGTTCATCATTGGCTAACGCATTATGAATTTGCTCGAACGCATTAAGATAAGTCGCTTCGCACTTTTTAGGTGAGCAAATAGGAATAACGCCAGCATGCCTAAACACATACTTTAATAACGGAATTTCGCTAATCGACTTGTCCATCACAAAACGAATTGGCCGAGTTGATGATCCCATTATAATCAACGCATCAACGTAACTCACATGGTTACTCACAATGATCCCAGCCCCTTGGGCCGGAATGTGCTGTCTGCCCTGCACGTTAACCCGATACATTACATGGCTAAGCAAGTAGCTAATAAACCGTTGAGTAAACTCGGGCACTTGAGAGTAAACATAAATCAGTACCACTAAGTTAAGTACACCGATAAGCATAAATAACTCAGGAATACTCCAACTGAACACCCCAAGTAAGACTATCGATAACACCGCCGAGCCAACCATAAACAAAGCATTAATAATGTTGTTTGCTGCGATAGCTTGCGCACACTCTTTTCTTTCTGCGCGGGTTTGAATAAACGCATATAAAGGCACAATAAAGAGTCCGCCGCTTAACCCCACCAGAAACAAATCAATCATCACACGATAATGCTGTGCGTTAGCAACAAAAGACTCAAAACTATAGACAAAACCTGGCTCAACCACTTGTAGCGGGATTGCGCCTATCATGTCAAAGCTAAATACACTGAGTCCCAATACTCCAAACGGCAACAAACCTAGTTCAACATGGCCAAACGAAAAACGTTCACACACAAAAGACCCAACCGCAATCCCCACAGAAAATAGCGCTAACAGTAAAGACACCACCGTAGCATCTGCATGTAAATGCAGCTTGGCAAAATTAGGAAACTGAGTCAGATATGTCGCACCGACAAACCAAAACCAACTAATCGCTAAAATAGCCATCCAGATTGATGTCGTTTCACGGGCTTTACTAATGCAGCGCCAAGTGCCTGAGAAAAGTGAAAACTTATTCGGATTTAGCTCACCCTGTGCAGGCAGTGATGGAATCGCTCTACTTGCCAAATAACCACACACCGCAAGCACACACACAATGATAGCTGCCCACGTTAAGCCATTTTCATTAGACACCACTAAACCAGCACTTAGTGTGCCGACAAGAATTGATAAAAAGGTGCCCATTTCAACCAATGCGTTGCCTTTTACCAATTCAGCCTCACTCAGTGCTTGAGGCAATAACGAGTATTTCACAGGGCCAAAATAAGCCGATTGGCTACCCGTTAAAAACAACAGCAACAACATAACCATATAACTCTGGCTCACAATCGCGATAGCGGCTGTGGACATGATGATCAGTTCTAGTAACTTTAAGCGTTTGATCAATGTTGCCTTATTCATGTTATCAGCCACGATACCCGCATGAGCAGAAAACAAGAAAAACGGCAAAATGAATACACCAGCGGCTAAATTGACAAACAAATTAACGTCGATAGGTAATGCATTAAGCTGACTGTAGGTCACCAGTAATAACAGGACATTTTTATAAAAATTATCATTTAGCGCCCCTAAACACAGGGTTGCAAAATAAGGAAAAAAGCGTTTGGTTAATATCATACGAACTCCTTGTTTATGCCCATTCCGGCAATATATCCTTGTACATGACTGCAAAGCATTGTTTGCAAGTCACTGTGTGTGACAAATAGTTTTCCATCTAACGCTAAACACGTTAATCCATGAATACCGCCCCAAAGCACCCTGCTCATTAACTCCACTTTTTGATCGCTAATGTCTGCTATACATAAACGCAGCTGCGACTCGACTAACGCAAATAATGATTTGATTAACGCTGAATGATTTACGGGTAAGGGTTGCTCATTGGGCATAGACAACTCAAAGACTAATCGGAAACAACTTTTATGTTGCAGTGCAAAGTCACTATACCGTACAGCCATATCTTGAATATTCAACAACGGTTGTTGTGTAGTTAATCCCTGCAACACCGCAGATAAGCTAACTAACGTCTGCTCAGATACGGCTAATAATAAGTATTGGTAGCTACCAAAGATATTAATCAAAGTACTTGGCACATAACCGATTTCGGCAGCAACCTTTCGTAAACTCAACGAATGAATACTGTCATGCTGTAAATGCTGCACTACTGCGGCTATCGCCATTTGTTTAATTTGCTCATGAGTGTGCTCTTTGCGTCTGGCCACTGCGCTACCTAATTTCTATTACCTTTATGGTTGCTAAGTTAACAGCAAACAAAATAAAAAACAATGTTCACAATAATCTTTTTACGTATTAGAAAACGACGACTTAGTTTGATAAACGACTAAAACACAAGATATTCTGCCTAATAGTGATTATAATTACTGCTCAATACGCCATCTAAAGATCACCTTATTATGTCTGAGCAAGCAGTTAAACTTACTGAATATAGTCATGGCGCCGGTTGCGGCTGTAAAATTTCGCCTAAAGTCCTAAGTACCATTCTTGCATCGCAGCTACCTGTATTTACTGATCCCAACTTATTAGTGGGTAATCAAACGCGTGATGATGCCGCCGTATATAAACTCAATGAACATACCGGCATTATCAGTACCACAGATTTCTTTATGCCTATCGTTGACGACCCATTTACTTTTGGCCGTATCGCCGCAACCAATGCGATTAGCGATATATACGCCATGGGCGGCACGCCAATTATGGCCATTGCAATATTAGGTTGGCCAGTCAATGTATTGCCACCAGAGATTGCACAACAAGTCGTCGATGGCGGACGTCAAGCCTGCGCGGATGCTGGTATTATGCTTGCCGGCGGCCACAGTATTGATGCACCAGAACCCATTTTTGGTTTAGCCGTCACCGGTCAAATTCCACTTGAGTTACTCAAGCAAAACAATACGGCTAAAGCTGGCGATCGTTTATATCTCACCAAACCACTGGGTATTGGTATTTTGACTACTGCGCAAAAACAAAAAAAATTACGTGACGAAGATAGTCAAATAGCACCACAAGCCATGTGCCAGCTCAACACAATTGGTATCGAGATAGCTAAAATCACTGGCGTGAATGCCTTAACCGATGTCACTGGCTTTGGTTTAGCAGGTCATTTAATTGAAGTGTGCCAAGGAGCAAAACTTAAAGCTAACCTCGCATTACATAACGTACCTTTACTGCCAAAGGTTGCTGATTACTTAGCACAAGGCTGTGTGCCTGGCGGCACCCATCGTAACTTTGACAGCTACGGCGAGCATCTACCGCCTTTAACCGACGACCAAAAAGCCATTTTATGCGACCCACAAACTAGCGGTGGTTTATTAGTGACTGTAAATGCAGAAAGCGAAGCCGAACTGCAAGCGTTACTGACGGCCAATAATATTGCTGCGGTGTGCATTGGCTCAATGGCCGAGTTCACCCCTGTTAATGTTGGTCACGATATACTCATTGAGTTAACTCAATGAACGACATCATTCCCAGTTCGGAATATGGCCGTTTACTACTCGAAAACAGACCACTAATTGATGTGCGTGCCCCAATAGAGTTTACTAAAGGCGCGTTTAGTCATTCGGTAAATTTGCCGTTAATGCAAGATGGTGAGCGCGAAAAAGTCGGTACCTGCTACAAACAGAATGGCCAAGACGCCGCTATTGCGTTAGGCCATCAATTAGTGACAGGGAAGGTAAAACAAGCGCGAATTGAAGCCTGGCAGGCTCAACTGTCACAACATCCAGACAGCTATTTATACTGTTTTCGGGGTGGACTGCGCTCTAAGCTATCGCAACAATGGATAAAAGAATCGGGTCTTAATGTGCCTTATATACAAGGTGGCTATAAGGCAATGCGCGGCTTTTTAATTGAAGCGATAGACAATGCGCCAAAGCACTCCAGTATGCTGATTTTAAGTGGCATTACCGGCAGTGGTAAAACCGAATTTATTCATCAGCGTGATGAGTCGGTTGATTTAGAAGGAATTGCTAACCATAAAGGCTCGAGCTTTGGTAAAAACATTGACCCACAGCCAACGCAAATCAACTTTGAAAATAATCTTGCAGTATCCTTGCTCAAACATCAGCAGCTACAGCATCGACATTTATTGCTTGAAGATGAGAGCTTTCTGATTGGACGCTCTGCACTCCCTCATGCTTTTTATCAAGCCATGCAACTTGCGGATATCGTATTACTGGATGAACCCAGAGACATTCGCCTGCCTCGCTTACTCAACGACTATGTCACCGAAAAGCTGGCAGACTATGTTGCTAAGTTTGGTGAGCAAGCTGGTTTTGCTGCATTTAGCGACTACCTCAGCCAAAGCCTTACGGGGATACGTAAGCGCTTAGGCGGTAAGCTGCATAGTGAGCTGCAACAATTGGTAGACGATGCGTTATTACAGCAGCTGAATCAAAATGATGTGAGTAAACATCTAGAGTGGATTAGCGTGTTACTTGAGATTTACTATGATCCTATGTATCAGTTTCAATTAGAAAAGAAACAAGATCGCATTATTTTTCAAGGTGATCGGCAAGCGATTCATCAATGGTTAGACGATCGTAAAACAGTCTAAAAATAACGCCCTCATTTGAGGGCGTTTGTTTGTAGGCTTAATAAATATCGACAGAAATTTGTTCAATAACGTAATTATCATAAAATTCTGACCGAGTTTTCAAATCAGCGCGTTGTATTTCGACTACTTTTGTGCGGAATTGATTATATTGGCTCGACGAATGACTAAAGTAACCATAAATCATGACCGATAAATTCGCCTGGGTAATTTGCTCAAACGGCGTTTGTAAATTTGTCGGTAAATCCAAATCAGGAAACGTCCCTTTTAATGGCGCTTCAATTGTCCAATTCGCTATACCGCTTTGACCAAAATCAACCTGAAGTAATGTTTTACCCGTCCCAATACCAGTAAAATCATAGTTACTGGCACCATCCTCACTAAAACTAGATAAAATGGCATCGGTGCTTTGTAACATTTTTTGCTGGTTTTGCTGTAATTGTACTACTTGAGTAGCGTCAGGATCGGTTACGCGATGGCGCCGGCTGGTATAGTAAAAAACTTGACCATAATCGTCACCTCCTAACGGTTCAAAATTAGAATAAGTAATAAAGTTATTAGTAAATAATCCCGGAAAAACATGCGCAGACACGGGCCATTCAATCCAGTTTACTCGGCCATAATCGGTTTCTGAAAACGTTCTAAAACTCGGCGAGTATATATTGTTGTTGGCACTGCTTAATTCGGCGTTGAGTTCGACACCTTCATTTTCAGCGTTTTCAAATATAGAAGGGGAAACATATATCGTGCTATTAGCAGCATAACTATTAACATCGATTTGTGCTGCATAAGATGTCAAACCATCAGCATAAGTTGGGGTTAGCACCAAATTAACAGGGGGAAATTGCCCATCTTGTTTACACACCTTAGCACTAGACCTATCACTCCTACCGTCAATATAAACGGTATAGCCGTTATAATTGGCATTAACATCACTCAATGAAAAATTAAAGTCGCTGCAAGCACATGCTGAATCGATATTGCTATTACGCTCACCCACAATGCCAATATCACCCGCAACAACATTGAGCTTACTGTAAACGAATAACTCGCCATTGATTTGTTGGGCATATGAAAAGTGATAAGCATCTGATGGCCAAGCAATATCAAACTTACCTGTTGAAGGCACTTTTGATTGGCTTAAAATACTGCCATCTTTACGATGTACAATAAGGTCTGTTCCTACTGCAGGTTGACTGACATCACACGCTGCTGCGTAATAAACAATATCGCCAGTTAAGCGTCCATCAGGGCTTCCACCACTGTCTGGAGCGGTATCGTCACTACCGCCTCCACAACCTGACAACCCAATCGCCCCGAGGATGAATAACATCGAAGTTGAAGCGGTAAACATTCCTTTGCGTCTCATGTTTTTTGCTCTCAATAAACAGTTCACTAACAATTGAGATACAATATTCACACACTAATGCAAAAGCAATATGCGACTAAAAATATATTCCCCGACCACATCAATTAGGTCGTGAGTAAAATATCCCAAGGTAAATTGGGGCTACCCACCACAATAAAATTCGGGTTCTCTAAGCTTTCTCTTTCGTTGTACGTCATTGGCTGCAAGTTAATATCAATCAAAGCACCGCCGGCTTCTTCAATAATAATTTGCGCCGCGCCCGTATCCCACTCACCGGTAGGACCTAAACGCACATAACAATCAGCGCGGCCTTCTGCGACTAAACAACTCTTTAATGCCGCGCCACCCATAACAACCAATTCACAATGATTAGGTTTATTGAGCAACTTCAACACAGACTGAGGATCTTGGCGACGGCTTACGGCTAATCGTAAATTATCAGTTTCATTGTTAGTTAACTGTTTACTGGTAATGCGGACTTCATTTTTACCGTCACGCTTATACGCACCTAATCCTGCAATGGCGTAATAACACACCTTAGTCATTGGCACATAAACGATACCCATAATAGGACGATTGTGTTCAACCAATGCGATGATCACAGAAAAATCGCCGCTGCCAGCAATAAACTCGCCTGTACCATCTAGTGGGTCAACCAACCAATAGCGCTTCCATGTTTCGCGCACACTTAATGGAATATCGGCCGCTTCTTCACTTAAAATGGGAATGTCTGGAGTCAACACAGCAAGTTGTTGGCAAATAATATCGTGGGCAGCCAAATCTGCCGATGTTACAGGCGTATTGTCTGATTTTATCTCACGTTTAAAGCTACCCTTTAAGTAGATCTCGCGGATTTTCTCTCCGGCCTCAGTGGCGATGCCGATAACTTGGTCAATTACATCTTCTGGCTTCATTACTACTCCAATCGCTGGGTTCGATAAGGATGACCTTCTAAGGGGCTAAATTAGCTTTTATCCCCTTATGTCGCGGTTGTTTGCCTAAATTATTGTCTCGCGCAAATGCCATGCACGATGAACCATCGCTAAGACTCTGCTTTCGATGTCTCAGAGGTTGTTAGATATTGCTGGGTTAAAAATAATGCACTCACACTGCGAGACTCTGAAAAATCACCATTGTCGAGTAATAATTGCCAGTCCGCTAAAGGCCACGGAATAACATCTATCGGCTCAGGTTCGTCTCCTTCTAAACGACTAGGATAAAGATCCTCAGCGACAAAAATTTGCATTTTGCTTGAGAAATAGCCTGGCGCAAGTGACAACTCTTTTAACAGTGTCAGCTTATGGCTGCCAAATCCAATCTCTTCCTGTAGCTCTCGGTTTGCGGCTTCAATGGCGGTTTCTCCAGGATCGATCAATCCTTTAGGAAAACCTAATTCATAATTATCAGTGCCTGCGGCATACTCACTGGCTAATAACAACTTACCTTCGTGAATAGGGACAATCATCACAGCCCCTCTGCTACCGCCTTTCATTCTTTCGTATTGGCGTTCAACGCCATTAGAAAACTTAAGGTGAACCTGCTCAATTTGAAACAGTCGGCTTTTAGCAACGACTTCTGTGTGCAGGATTTCCGGCTTTTTATGCCGCTGTGTCATTGCAGCCCCATGTGACGAATTAATAAAGACAAGGTACAATCTTACTATTCTACGTATATTCTACAACCGGAATTTACATGTTTCCTTGGCATAACATAGACACAGTGCTGCTCGATATGGATGGCACCCTGCTAGATTTGCACTTTGATAACCATTTTTGGCTGCAATTAGTGCCACAGCAATTGAGCCTGTTACGCCAGATTAGCCTAGACGATGCGAATGATTTGGTGAATCAAGCGTACCATAATGTCGTCGGCACCCTAGATTGGTACTGTTTAGATTATTGGCAGCAACATTTAGGGTTAGATATTTTGGCTTTGCATCATACGGCTGCAGACAGAATTAACATACGCCAGGACAGCATGCCCTTTTTACAAGCACTCGCGGGTGCAAGTAAGCGGCGAATTTTGTTCACCAATGCGCATCCTCATAGCCTGGCGTTAAAGCTCACTCACACCAATTTAGCCGATGGCTTAGATGAGTTATTGTCGAGTCATGAAAGTGGCTACCCTAAAGAGCATCCCAACTTTTGGCGTTATGCGTTTGATAAATTTAATTTAGATCCTGCTAGATGCTTATTTATTGATGACAGTGAAGTGATTTTAGCGGCGTCAAAGCGCGCTGGTGTGGGCTATCAATTAGGTGTGAGTAATCCAGACAGTAAAAAAACGCACACGGTATTTAAGCAGTTTCCCGCGGTGAGTGACTTATTAGACGCACTTTAACGAACACAAAAGAAAGTGAACATTAAAAAGCGCGTTGATATTGCTATCAACGCGCTTTTTACTTACTTCTATTTGGTGAGCCAACAATATCAGTATTGATTTACAACCCTGGCACGACACCCTGATAGTTGATTGGATAATATCCCTGGCTATCTTGGCGACCTAAAAATTGTAACGCGTCGCGTAAATCTTTTGGTTGGGTATCTGTCGGCTTAATTTTAGCGCTGACTTTAACTAAGTTTGCTTCACCTAAAATAGCGGTACCCGTTAAGCCGATGGTATTTTGAGTTTCATCTGTCGCTAATTGTAATTGACCGTCAAGGCAGCTCAAGCCTAGCGCGATATTACCTACAGGATAAGCACCAAATTGGTTTTTAACGTCGGTATTATTTAAAAATAACTTGCCACTTAATTGTTCGCACCAAGGCTTACCTTGTTCTAGCACTTCAATCATTAAGCTCACATCACCGCTCACTTGAGTTTTAAAAGGTAAACGGGCTCCGGCAAGTAAAAAACTGTCTGGTACATCAAGGCGAATATTGTTACCACTGATCCCCGCAAGAGACCAGGTTACACTGCCTTTACCGCTAACCGGTGTTGCACGATTGCCAATACTGAAATCAATATTGGCTTGGCCCATAAACAAGCCCCAAGGGCTTAGTTGCCAACTCACATGCTCAACTTGACGCTGATCAACTGAAACTAATGCAGCTTTGCCTTCCCATAATGTCCCTTCTGTGCCGCTAATAACCACATTGTTAGGGAGCGGTGCAATACTGACTAACCAGTTTGCAGGAATGTACGCGACGAGAAACACAAAATAAACCAGCACGCCAACCAGTATTTTAAAAAATAAACTCACAAAAAATCCTTACTGTGAAAGCTGAATACGTCTGACTTTAACAAAGCCAGTAACATCAGATTCGGCTAAATCGACGCTGTCTAGCGTTAAGCCTTTTTGTTCAACTAAATCGTGTAAATAACCGAGCAATGCATCAAACGGAACATCGTCCATCCACAACTGTATTTTGTCACCTTGCGGCTGCATTCGGGTAATTTCTAATTGATATTGCCCAGCCGTTTGGTTAACGATTGAACTTAAGCTGCCACGCACTTTTGCTTGAGCGCCTGCTTGCTTTAAACCGGCAATTTTATTGGCGGTTTGTTTTACATAATTTAAGGTTTGCTGGGCAGCATTATGGCTGCGTTCCGCCTCTATTTGAGCATTTGATATTGGTGTCCATATACCCCAATACATAATCCCAACTACGAGAATCGCAGCGCAAAAACCAACGAGCTGCTGTTCTCTCAGCACTAAACCTTGCCACCAGGTACGCAAATTATTCATTTTATTTGCTCCTCAAGGTCAAGGTGCTGGTCACGTTTTCGTCCGTGCTGTTCATTGCGCCACCGTCTAATTGATAATCTTTGGCTACGATCTCTTTAAATTGATCAATTTGGGCATAATTTTGCGCGGTCACTTGCATACGTAACTCGTTACGATTGCCCTCAAAGCGCAAACTATTTGGCTTAAGATCTGGCACTTTACTGAATGCGGGTTTGAGTCCGTCGAGCATCTCAAAAAATGCCGCGCCGCCACCTTGGCCTTGCATACTGCGTAAGGTACTGTCCATTTGCGAGCGCATATTAACAATACGGCTCACTCCTGGTACAGCCTGCTTAAAAATGGCTTCGCTTTGAGCACGTAATACTTCAGTATCATTATTAAGCTGATGGATCATCAAACCTTTATTCACCAATGCCAATACAATGGCGAGCACTAAAATAATCGCGGCATTTTTCCACACTAACAGATGTTTACTGTATTCGCGTTTAGGCTTGTAGATCCCACTGAGTAAATCAATGGGGGCATTCAACACCCCTTTGGCCAATATCATCATTGGCAAATCAAGTGGCTTACTGTCTACTTGTACACCGTCAATCGCAATATCTTCGCTATAACAAGCTACATTAATTTGCGCGTTATCATTACGCGCTGTCGCTTGCTTAACTAACTGAGGCAGTGCAAAGGCTGACCACGCTTTAGGTAGGCTTATACCGCCACCTTCAGATGTACGAATAAGATATTCACTACCTAAGCTCATTGCTGCCCATCGACATTGCTCTAATGGCAATGCTAAACAGTCTGGCACAATGCGTTTTACTTTTAAGCCCGCGTCTTGTAACCAGGCTAACCAGGTTTGCATTTGCTCATGGGCAACGGCTGCTACATTGAGGTGTTCGCCCTCGCGCGGACCCACCACAAAATGCATACGGTCAACGTCTGTTGCGAGCGATTCTTCTAGCATGTAAGGCAAGGCTTTTAACGCTTGGCGCTGGCCTTTTTCAGGCAAAGCGATTTGGGTCAATGTCATACTGGCCGCTGGCACAAGTACATCAACAGGACGATTGCCCGCACGTTCAGCTAAACTGCTCAGGCTCGCGGCGTCAGCCAACTCACCTGAGGCAATAATTTCTTGCTCTTGCTCTGACCAGACAAGCCATGAACATGGGTGTTCTGATGTTTTTCCTAACCGGATAAATAGCCGTTCAGACACTGTTATTCTCCACCGCTCTCAATACGTCTTTTATACGCTATGAGCTTGTTATTATTGTTGGCCACCATACTGACGGGTGAGCACTTCTAAATTATTGCCATTGCGCTTAAGCACACTGTCCATTCTAAATATTGCGTTGTCGACTTTGGCGCCCGCGTGTAATAAAAAATACTCGCTATCGACTACAAAACTCGACTTGAGGTCCGCTTCCGCTTTAATACTGCTAAGCGATGAGCTTTCCCAAAATTCTTCAATGGTACCGTAACCGTCTGCAGGACGTTCGTTGATAATATTTTCAGCTTCACTTACGGATACTTCATTCTCTAACATTGCAGCAAGTAAGGCGGCTTGTTCCACTTTAACGGTATTCACATTTAATAACTGTCGACTGTCGCCGGGTATTGCACAGACATAATCTAAAATATTGATGTACACATTTTGATTAAACCCAAGCACTGCACGTAATTCGCTGCGATGTTGCATCAAGGTATTTGCTGCGCGATACGGCACATTACGTGACTCATATTCAGCATCTTCTGCACCATAAGCACTCGATACCGTATCCACGTCGATGTAATCTTTTAAGGTTTGCGTTAGTTGCTCAGCACCAAAGTCATCAACACCTAAACTTATTAACAAGGATTGAAACTGCCTTGCTGCTAAGGTCATTTTAGGTTGATTATCCTCGGTACTGCTTGACGGCTCACCCACGGCATTGACATTAAAACAGGCTCGCATATCTTCAATTTCGCCAACAATTTCGCCGTACTCTGCTGGAAAGACCACATTAGCTAACGCCCAATATTGTTGTAAATGTACTGTGCCTTCGGCGTCTTCAAAATCTTGCTTCAGCACTTTCATTGCCAGCTCTTCAGCAGACATGGCATACCAATAAGCTTGGTCATATTGCGCCATATTTAACGTCCGGCGCATAGATAACTGGTTACGGCTGGTGATATTGGTGGCAATAATGACTACTAACGCCACAATCAGCATTACGACGATAAGCGCGACACCTCGCTGCTTTTGGCCGCCCATTAGCTTGTACCCTCATCTTTTGAGTCATCTTTTGAATCATCTTTTGAATCATCTTTTGAATCATCTTTTGAATCGGTAACGGGTGCGCCTTTAGGCAATAAAAAACGTCGCTGAATTTTACCTAGGCCTTCAATTTCGATTTCCATGGCAATACCTTTTGGCATTACGGTTCCATCAGCTTTAGTTTGCCATTTATCATCAATAAAAAACGAATACTCAATCGATACCACATGGTCAATCACTAGGCTTTTTAACGGTTCGGCGCCCACTATGGGTTCAGGATACGGATAATACCAACGCTCTAAACGCCCCGCCTGCACCACATAAGCAACCGATTGCACACTGCCTCTGGGTAACATGCCATCTGGGTTTAGCCAGCCTAATCTGAAAAACATTAATGCTTGGGTGTCTGAGTCGAGAATATTATCGCCTGCTTGAAAAAACTGCTTACCGCGATCGCCTTCAAATGATCGTGGCGTACGAGCCACCATTTGGCCTAAATCACGCTCTAATGCACCAAACCCTTGTTGCAAAGCTTTTAGGCGAACGGCAAAGTCTTTAGTGACTTCATCGTTTTTCATTACCGCAGACAACACCGAGTTGGCCGCAATACCCAGCATGGCAAAAATCGCTATCGCGATGAGCATTTCAAGTAAGGTAAAACCGCCTATATTAGGCTTTGTTGTGCACATAACTGCTTACCTGAGCCACAATTCGTTCATAGCGGTTATCGTCACTGACACTCACTTTAATCATTCTAAATTTATCGTCAGTGGTTTTTACCACTTCTTGTCGCCAGTACCATTCGCGCCCAGCTAATTCGACCTGGCCTTCTTTTTTGCCAATATCGGGAAAGTCACTGGTTAATCTAATATCAACCATTTGATTGCTAGCAACCCACTGGGCAAGCGTGCGTTCTTCTAAAATGGGCATGTTGGCCATTTGCTCGCTTAAGCTTTTGGTTACCGACACCGCAGCAATTGAAAACACCGCTAATGCAACAATCACCTCAAGCAAGGTCATACCTAAATTTTTATTCAATGAGCGAATAGAGCGAGGTGAATTATTCATCGACTCGCCCTAATGTTAAACGCCCCAGCGCATCACCAACCACTAATACATTAACGGGTTTTAGCTCATCATCTACGGTGGAAAAATTAAGTTCAAATGGGGTCATTTCGCCACTTGGAAAGAGTAAAATTTGTGGTTCAGGATGTTTTTTCTTATCTTCTTCGCTTTCTTCATCGATAAACGGCTCGTCAAACCACGACTCATCTTGTTCATCTTCTTGTACTAATGGCATGCCATCAATCACAATGTCGAGCACGATCCCTGATTCCATTTGTTGAGTCGCCAGTAAACGGTCTTGCTCAACAGGCATCCATTTGCCTTCTTTATAAAATACAAATTGGTATTCGTCTTCATCAATCACAATGCCAATAAATTGGCCGCTGAGCACACTTTCGTCCAGCACCATTTCAGTCGCCGACATAAATCGTTGCGCCTGTTTTTTAAGCGCTTGTTCTGGCCCTGCGACGTTCATAGAAATGGTGACTGCAGCAGCCACCAAACCCATTAACAATGCAACCAGTAATACCTCAAGTAAGGTAAACCCTGCGTGACGACGAAAATGCATATTATTGGAAGTCTTGTAGATTCCAGCTGCCAATATCATCTTCAGTCCCTGGTTGTCCGTCTGGACCCGAACTAAAGATATCAATTTTGCCATTTTCACCTGGGCTTAACAGTAAATAGTCATTGCGCCATGGATCTTGCGGTAAACGCTTAACATAACCACCGTCACGAAAATTACGTGGCTCTGGCGATGACGTGGTTTTTTGTACTAATGCGTCAAGGCCTTGCTCTGTTGTTGGGTAAATACTGTTATCTAATTTATACATGTCTAAAGCATTTTCGAGCGCAACAATATCTGAAACCGCTTTTTGTTGATCCGCTTTATCTTTGTTGCCCATTAAGTTAGGCACAACCATTGACGCTAAAATACCTAAAATAACAATCACCACCATCACTTCTAGTAAGGTGAAACCGCGTTGTTTATTGTGTTGTTGCATTAAAGACTTCCTTCTAAAAATGACTCAAAATTTTGAGCTAGCTGGCTTTGCGTATTGTGCTTAGCCACTGATTAAGTTATTTAATTCTAATATTGGCTGCAAAATAGCCATCACGATAAAGAGTACAACCGACGCCATACTCACGACTAGCATGGGCTCAAAAACCCCTAAGGCGATATTGACGTTAGACTCAAACTCACGGTCTTGGTTGTCTGCGGCGCGTTCGAGCATATTTTCTAATTGGCCACTTTTTTCACCTGAGGCGATCATGTACAGCATCATCGCAGGGAATAACTTAGTATTAGTCAACGCGGCACCCAAACTGGTTCCCTCACGCACACGCGCAGTTGCATCATCTACCGCGGCGCGCACTTTGACGTTTTGTAATACTTCACTCGCAATACGCATGCCATCAAGTAGTGGCACTGAACTGGCAGACAAAATACTTAAGGTTCGAGCAAAACGTGCAGTATTTAAGCCTTTGCTAACTTTACCAATAATAGGTGTATTAAGTAACGCGCTATCGTACTTCATTCGCAAACTTGGCTTGGTCAGCATGCGCTGAAATAATATTAAGCCGCCAAACAAAATTAAGACCACCAGCACACCCCAATGTTGCACAAAGTCAGACGCTAGGATTAAAAATTGTGTGGTACCAGGAAGCTCTTGGCCCATATGTTCAAACTGACCGACGACTTTAGGCACTACTGCGGCAAGTAATACGGCAATGACACCAATGGCGACAACCGTCAGCACAATAGGATAAATCATGGCTTGAGTGAGTTTGGACTTAAGCTGTTGGCGACGCTCGGTATAGTCAGCAAGACGATTCAGTACCACTTCTAAATGGCCCGACTTTTCACCAGAGGCAACCATGGCGCGATACAAATCATCAAACACATGCGGAAACTCAGCCATAGAGTCGGCTAAGCTATAACCTTCAACGACTCGAGAACGAACCGCCATGATCATATTACCCAAGCGGGCTTTTTCAGATTGTTGCCCAACCGCTTTTAATGCTTCTTCAATCGGTAAGCCTGCCGCCACTAAGGTGGCAATTTGCCGAGTGATTAATGCAAGCTCGGCAACAGAAATTCGTTTTTTAAACAGGTTAGCCAGGCTAAAGCCGCCGCGTTGCGAACGGGCTTCTTTCTCACTAACAGGTTGCAGTTCAAGCGGCATAAGACGTTGCTCACGTAGCTGACTACGAGCATGACGTGCAGTATCTGCCTCTATCACTCCTTTTTGCTGTTTGCCTTTGCTATCAAGGGCTTTGTATTCAAACGCTGCCATTGATTATTCCTCGCGAGTCACGCGTAGCACTTCTTCTAACGTAGTGACACCCGCTAACACCTTGCTCATGCCGTCGTGACGAATACTTGGTATCGACTTTCTGGCATATTTTTCAATGGCTAACTCACCACGACCACCATGAATTAACTCACGAACATTGTCATCAACGATAAGAAGTTCATGAATACCGGTTCGACCACGATAACCATTTTGGCTACAAGCCTTACACCCTTTGGCGCGATAAATGATTCGGGTATCGTTAGCAGTAATACCTAATAATTCACGTTCACGCTCATCTGGCTCGTGGGCTTCTTTACACGTTGGGCATAATGTACGAATAAGGCGCTGAGCCAAAACGCCAAGTAAACTGGATGACACGAGGAACGGTTCAACGCCCATGTCTTGTAGACGCGTAATTGCGCCTGATGCTGAGTTAGTGTGCAGCGTTGAAATAACTAAGTGACCCGTTAGCGAGGCTTGAACTGCAATTTGAGCGGTTTCAAGGTCGCGAATTTCACCAATCATAACCACATCGGGATCTTGACGCAAAATAGCACGCAGGCCCCGGGCAAAGGTCATGTCGACTTTGGTGTTAACCTGAGTTTGACCGATACCTTCTAGCTCGTACTCGATAGGGTCTTCAACGGTTAGGATGTTGGTATCTTTAGAGTTAATCTCAGTTAAGCCGGCATACAAGGTGGTACTTTTACCCGAACCGGTTGGACCGGTCACCAAAATAATGCCGTGTGGTTTACGAATTAATTCATCAAATTGTTCACGAATACCCGCCGTCATACCTAACTGCTGTAGATCTAAATTACCGGTATTTTTGTCTAATAAACGCATTACTACACGTTCGCCATGGCTCGATGGCATGGTCGACACACGCACATCGACTGCACGGCCGGCAATACGCAATGAAATACGGCCATCTTGCGGTAAACGTTTTTCGGCAATGTCTAAACGCGCCATCACCTTAATACGCGACACTAACAAGGATGACAATTTACGGTTTGGCTTTAAGACTTCTTTTAGTACACCATCGATACGAAAACGCACCACAAGCTGTTTTTCATAGGTTTCGACGTGAATATCTGACGCTTCTTCTTTAATCGCTTCCGACAGCAACGCATTAATTAATTTAATAATGGGCGCGTCGTCGTCACCTTCAAGTAAGTCTTCTGTTTGCGGTAATTCTTCGGCTAGGGTAAACAAGTCCATTTCATTACCAATATCTTCCATAAGCTGTTGTGCTTCTGAAGAGTTAGCTTGGTAAGCCTGGGTTAACTTAGCTTCAAACTTAGCCACTTCTAACTTTATTACGGCTAGCTCAACGCCCGCATAACGCCTGACTTCTAGCATGGCATTTAGCGGTGTATTGTCGGTATAAAATAAACAAAGTTGCTCGTTTTCTTTGGCTAATACCAACTGAAAGCGATGCGAAAACGCAAACGGCAGACGCTCTTTACTGTTCGAGTGAAAAACTTCATCGCCTTCAACCACTTCCAGGGCAACTTCACTTGATACTTGAGCTAACGGCTCTGTCATTGCACTATCAATCATTGTCTTGAGCCCTGTCCTTTTGCATGCTTTCATCGATGACTTTTAAAGCCGCATCTGATTCACGCATGTCAGTGCTCAATCCTTTACCGCTTTTATAGCGGTCAAGCATGTCATTGACTTCATCTGGCAAGTAGGCTTCTTGGCTCCACTCTTCTAGCACTGGCACCTGGGTATTTGGCATTAAATTAATACCACGGCCCTGTTGCTCAAGTTGTAGAGCACGGAAGTAATTGTATTTACGACCTGCAATGCCTTCCATTGTCATGCCATCGCGGATAATCGTTGGCTTGATGAAAATCATCAGGTTTTTCTTGGTCTTTTTGCTTGAAGAAGATTTAAACAGATGACCTAAAAATGGAATATCGCCCAAGATTGGTACTTTTTGGATACTTTCTTGTACTTCCTCATTGATCAAACCACCTAAAACCACAATTTGACCTGAGTCGGCCATCACAGTGGTGGTTAATCGACGAGTGGAGAAACTGATATCAACACCTGTATTACCGTTTACACCCGACACTTCTTGTTCGATGGTTAATTTAACCGACGAACCTTCGTTAATTTGCGGCACCACTTTTAGCTTAACGCCCACTTCTTTACGCTCAACCGTTTGGAAAGGGTTGTCGTTATTTGAGCTGGAGGTTGAGCCAGTAATAATCGGGACTTCATCACCGACAATAAATGACGCTTCTTGGTTATCTAACGTGGTTATTGAAGGTGTGGCTAATACGTTTGAATTGGTGTCACTTGATACCGCTTGAATTAACGCGCCAAAGTTACCAGACGCCACGCCCCACGCCATGCCATTCACTTTTCCAAGCGCTTGGGCAATTAATGTGTAGTCTCCGTCTGATGTTGGATTAGTGGTTTCTACTATACTGCCGTTAGAGTCTGTAGTTTTTACAGTAGTACCGTCTTCTTCCTGAGCAGCCAATACACCCGCACCAATTTCACTGATGCTTGGACCGATATTATTAAATTGGGTTAAGCCACCAGAAGTGCTGCCCCATTGCACGCCAAAACCGACGTTATCACCTTCGGCAATTTCAACAATAATCGCTTCAACTAAAACTTGTGCACGGCGAATGTCTAACTGATTAATCACACTTTCAATAGTACGTAACTGATCGGGTTCTGCGCTGATCACCAATGAGTTGGTGTCTGCATGCGCCATGATATTAATGTCATTACGACGTTTAGTTGTGCTGCCCTGTGCTGCGGTGCCGCCATCTTTATTTTCTTGTAGGTTTTGTGCAAAACCGGTCAATACCTCAACTAAGTCTTCAGCTTTGGCATAACGTAAATAGCGTACTTTGGTATTACCCGTATTGGCTTGCTCAGCGTCGAGACGTTGAATTAACTCAATGACGCGCTCACGGCTTTTTTCATCGCCACTGACAACCACAGCGTTCATGCGCTCATCGGCTACCACTTTTGGAGCTTGCCCAGGTAATTGCGCCTGGTTAGCCGTTGAACGGTATAAGGTATCTACGATACGCACGATTTCACCAGCCGATGCATAGTTTAATGTGACCACTTCAACCGCTGTGTCACCTTGCTTATCGACTCTGCGCACGATTTCTACTAATTTGTTGACTACCGCAGCTCGGCCAGAAATCATCAATACGTTGGCTTGGTCGTAGTTAACCACGTTACCGCCACCAGCATTGTCGTTTAGCTGACGTAGAAGCGGTGCAAGTTGCTTAGCTTCAGAGTTATACAATGGCACCACGCGGGTCACCATTTCGTCACCTAAGCCAGGCGCATTATCATCGGCAACACGAATAGCTGATGTTTTGGCGTCTTTGTCTTTAATGACTTTAATGACGTGGTTTTCCATTTCAACCACGGCATAGCCATAAACCTGCAACACGTTTAAGAAGAATTGGTAATATTGCTCATCATTTAATAAGTCGTAACTACGGACGTTAATTTTACCGCGTACGGTAGGATCAACAATGATGGTTTTATTGAGGTTTTTACCGACAATATTAATAAACTCTTGAATATCAGTGCCTTTAAAATTAGCCGCATATTGTTCCGACCAGGCCATCGGCGCAGCCATCATGGCAGCACCCACTAACATTCCAGCAATAATCTTATGTCGGATCCCTTTGTTATTCATTTTACTCAATCCTCTAACGCCAAATTATTGTGGCAAACTAAACATGATTTCGACCAACTGCCCTTCACGCTCTACCATGACAGCCATTTCGGTGAGCTCAGGCAGTTGCGCCATCACTTCTAAAGCCTGACCCATATCGGTCAGATCAAATCCATTAATTGATTTCGCTAAGTCATTAGCCTGAAAACCCGCTTGCTTAAACAAGGCCGCATCTTTACCCGGGTTTAAGCGATAGCCAGAAAGCTCTTCACCGCTACGCACAGGTGAAATGGCTAAAAAGTCGGTAATTTTACTGGGGTCGGCTAATAATTCATCTCGTGAATTAGACAGATCTTCGGAAAAATCTTGATTACTGCGACGATCCACTCGGGTCACTTTTTGATCGACCTTAGCTTGTTGTAACTGCTCGTTGGCCTGGCTTTGCGTTGTGTACTTAAGACCGTCTAGCATCAAGGTTTCGTAGCGACCACCATTAGTGATAATAATCCTGTCGGCATAGACTTCTTTTAATGATGCCGATGTGCCTTTAATTTTATCGCCTAAGCTGTAGGTGTCTTGCTGACCGCTAGACTCAATCACCGCTAAACCTTGTTCTTCAGCAGTAGAAGCAACCACACCGGTTAACTGAATAGACAAGTTAGTTTTAGGTGCATCGGTTATTTGCTCAACAGCTTCAGGCTTAGGTTTATTCGGGTTGCCATCAACACGGCCAAACAGTAATAGGTTACGCACACCAGAAAGCTCTATGCGCTTAGCAGTGCTTGCAGAAATGGGGGATGGTTGCCACGTCGCAGATTGCGATGACACTGGCATCAACTTCCATGTAATTTGTGCAGCAAGTAGCAACACAATGACTAATCCACACAAAAATACAGCTACGCTTAACGGCTTATGCGGCACAGTGGCTGCTTTGGTGATCAGTTTATCTAATAAATCCATATATAATTGGACCCTCTATACGTCTTGGTACAGGTCTCTGTTCTAATTGTTGAAAAGTAATACTTAGTCGTCATGCTAACCTACAGAAGATAAAGCAACAACCCTAGCGCATATCAATTGGCGAAACTGCACCAAATATGCTAAGTTTGCGCGCACAAATGAGGCTCAATTTAACCCCATATTGCAATAATACTGACATTGTATGGCAGTTAGATTACTCAGTCTGTGAAATCATCCCTGTTTTGGAGGCCATTTGAATCAAACTCAGTCCGAAAAGAGCATTATTCGGTTAGATAAATGGTTATGGGCGGCACGATTTTATAAAACCCGCGCCATTGCAAAAGACATGATTAACGGCGGTAAAGTACATTACAACGGCCAACGGACGAAATCCAGCAAGAATGCTGAAGTCGGTGCAAAAATTCGTCTTCGCCAGGGTAATGATGATAAAGAATTGATTATCATGGTGTTATCCGGCCATCGACAAGGTGCTAATATTGCGCAAACTTTGTACGAAGAAACCCCCGAGAGCATTAGCAAACGCATCATTAACGCTGAAGCGAGACGGCTCAATATTTTGAATAATCCGGCACCAGATCATAAGCCGGATAAAAAACAACGACGACAGCTTATGCGCTTTAAAGACGTTTAAGCGACTAAAAAGAGTTAAGAGAGTAAAGATGAACAACGATATTTTACATCGCTATCTATTTGATAATGCAGATGTTCGCGGTGAAATAGTCCAGCTTGAGAATAGCTATCAAGAGGTGCTATCTGCTCACGAGTACCCCGTTGCAGTACAACATTTGTTAGGTGAGTTAATGGCTGCAACGTCGTTATTAACCGCAACAATCAAGTTTACCGGTGACATTAGCGTGCAACTGCAAGGCGACGGTCCGGTATCATTAGCGGTAATTAACGGCAATAACGAACAAGTATTACGTGGTGTATCACGCTGGAAAGGCGACATTGCAGACGATGCAAGTTTGCAGGACATGTTTGGTAAAGGCTATATGGTCATTACCCTAACACCAGACGAAGGTGAGCGTTACCAAGGTATTGTGTCGTTAGAACATGTCGATTTAGCCGCCTGTTTAGAAGAGTATTTTAATCAGTCTGAGCAGTTACCTACGCAAATCAAGTTATTTGCTAACGGCAAACAAGCTGCCGGTATGCTATTGCAAGTATTACCGACAAAGTCTGATCAAAATGATGACTTCGAACACTTATCAACCCTTACGGCCACCATCAAAGCCGAAGAGTTGTTTAGCTTAGATGCGCCAGGTGTGCTGCACCGCTTATATCACCAGGAAGAAGTGCGCTTATTTGATCCTGTTGATGTGACATTTAAATGTACGTGTTCACGTGAACGCAGTGGTTCAGCGATCAAGACGCTCTCTCAAGCAGAAATTGAAGTGATTTTAGCTGAAGAGGGTAAAATCGATATGGGTTGTGAATACTGTAAAATTACCTATTCATTTGATGCTATCGATATTGCCGCTTTATACGCAGGCAGCCACAGTAGTGATTCACAGCAATAAAGATTCCCATTACGTAACCAATTACAAAAAAAGCGCATTACGCGCTTTTTTTATGCCTAAAATTTGACTTAAAAATACTTAACGCCAAAAACTTTCAGAAAAATTACCAAACTGTTCGTTACCAAAGCGTCAACTTCAGTTACAATCGCCCCATTAGCTTATACAGCCAGCGCGCAATAATAATACCGAGCTAAAAATAGTACCGCGAAACCTATAATAACGATTCATTGCGAAACCCGACCTAAAAGACATGGAGATCAACACTATGGCGGATTTATCACACCGCGTTAACCTTAACCCTACGACAGCACAGCTTGTTGAAATCGCGCTACTTCGTGGAGAAGGTCAGCTCACCGCCAACGGTGCATTAGTGGCCAAAACCGGAGAAAGAACAGGTCGCTCACCTAACGACCGTTTTATTGTTAAAGACCCCGCGACCGAAGCTGATATCGAATGGGGCAAAGTGAACCGCCCGTTTGATGCCGGTAAATTTGATGCCTTATGGGGTCGTGTTGAAGCCTACCTTGCAGACAAAGAACTGTTTATGTCTGAGCTTGAAGTCGGTGCCGATGACGACCACTACATTCCAGTTCAGGTAACAACCGAATATGCATGGCACCAGATTTTTGCCCGCAACTTATTCATTACCCCTGAAGTCTTTAACCGTAATAACAAAGACACATGGCAAATTATTAATGCCCCAGGCTTTGTGTGTGAACCAGAGCGTGACGGCACTAACTCAGAAGCGGCCGTGATCCTTAACTTTGCCGAACGCAAAGTGCTGCTTGCTGGTTTGAAGTACGCTGGAGAAATGAAAAAGTCGATGTTCTCAGTGCAAAACTTCTTGCTACCCGCTAAAGGTGTTTTGCCAATGCATTGTTCGGCAAACGTAGGCCATGACGGCGATACCACCTTATTCTTTGGTTTGTCTGGCACAGGTAAAACCACCCTGTCAGCCGATCCTAAGCGCTTTTTAATTGGTGACGACGAACACGGTTGGGCGCCAGGTGGGGTTTTCAATATCGAAGGTGGTTGTTACGCTAAGTGTATCGATCTAAGCCAAAAAAATGAGCCTGTGATTTGGGATGCGATTCGTTTTGGTACGGTATTAGAAAACGTGGTACTTGATGAACAACGCGTACCTAACTACAACGACACCAGCTTAACTGAAAACAGCCGTGCAGCTTACCCACTTGAGCATATTGCTCAACGTAAAGTTGAAAATCGTGGCGCTGAACCGCATGCTGTCGTTTTCTTAACTTGTGACGTGTCAGGTGTTTTACCGCCAGTATCGGTATTAAGTAAAGAGCAAGCGGCTTACCACTTCTTGTCTGGCTACACGGCAAAAGTGGGTTCTACTGAAATGGGCTCAACCTCTGCCATTCAGTCAACGTTCTCAACTTGTTTTGGCGCGCCATTTTTCCCGCGTCCAGCCGGCGTATATGCCGAACTACTCATGAAGCGTATCGAATCATTTGGTAGCCAAGTGTACTTAGTTAATACTGGCTGGACTGGCGGCCCACACGGTGTCGGTAAGCGTTTTGACATTCCAACAACTCGTGCCATTGTCGATGCGATTGTTAGTGGTGAGCTAAAAGATGTGGAAACCGTCCACATCGATAAACTCAATCTGAATGTACCTGTGGCTGTAACTGGCGTAGACAGCAAGCTACTTAATCCGGTTAACACCTGGAGCGATGCTGCACAATACAACCAGTATGCACAACAATTAGCGCAAGAGTTCAGCGACAACTTTGCCAAGTATCACGTCTCTGATGCCATTAAGCAGGCTGGTCCGAAAGTCTAAACAACAACTCGGTTAACCCAGAGAGACACCATTAAAATCCCAACTTACGTTGGGATTTTTTATTGTGTAGCCTCATATTCGTTAATGGTAATGCTATGATGCCGTTTCAGTTTATACCCAACATCATTACCTAGAGGTCTTCATGCACCGTACTTTGCTTGCTAGTTTATGGGTTAGCCCTTTGTTATTTTGCGCAACCTTGAGTATTGCGGCTGATGATATGATTCAACCGTCAACGCAGACCTCGATTAAGCAAGCAAATACCTTTATAAACGACAGCATACTACCGCCAATCAAACCCTGGTCTGGTGCGAGTGAAGCCCTTCTCATAAACGCAGAACAACCTTGGGCAACCCCTTTTGAACAGCAAGGTTACCTGAGTACACCAAACTACAACGACACCATAGCGTGGTTAGATAAACTCGTCGACAGTAGTGATTTATTGCATAAAGTCAGCCTAGGCAAAAGCCCACAAGGCCGTGATATATGGATAATCGTCGCCTCAAGTGAAGGTGCTGAAACAGCTAAAACGTTAAGCGATAATGGTAAGGCCACAGTGCTTGTGCAAGCCGGTATCCACTCAGGGGAAATCGACGGTAAAGATGCCGGAATGATGCTGCTTAGAGACATGAGCCATGGCAATAAACGCGCGCTACTCGAAAACGTTAATTTTTTATTTGTACCCATATTAAGTGTTGATGCCCACGAGCGCAGCAGTGAATACAATCGGGTTAATCAGCGTGGACCAATCAATATGGGCTGGCGTACCACGGCTAATAATCTCAACTTAAACCGAGATTATGCCAAAGCGGATGCGCTTGAAATGCAGCACCTCATCCGCGCCATCAATATTTGGCAACCCGATTTGTACATCGATGTACACGTTACCGATGGCATTGACTACCAGTACGATGTCACTTTCGGCTACAACGTAAAACAAGGTTACAGCCCTAGCAGTTTTAACTGGTTAGAAACGGTCTATCGCCCCGCAATAGAAGCCGCACTCACTGAGCAAGGTCATATTCCTGGGCCGTTAGTGTTTGCTGTCGATAATGCCGACATGGCCAAAGGTGTGTCGTTATGGAACCCCAGCCCACGCTTTTCAAATGGTTATGGCGACGCCCGTCATTTACCGACTATTTTAATCGAAAATCACAGCCTTAAGCCGTACAAACAACGCGTCCTCGGTACCTATGTGATGCTGGAGCAAACGTTAAAAACGGTGGCGAAAAACAGCACTAAATTAAAATCAGCCATTTACGCAGACAAATACCGCAACTCAAGCCAACTAGCGCTCACCTGGAAAAGTGAAGTATTACCTCAAGGCCGCGATTTTAAAGGCATTGATTACCGAATTGAAACCAGCCCAATAAGCGGCACTGAGGTCGTACGCTGGACAGGTGAACCTAAGCTGTATGCCAATATTCCTGTGGTGGCCAACACCAAAGCAGACATTATTGTTTCACGACCTGTTGCCTATTATATTCCCCCGCAATGGACCACAGTGATTGAACGTTTATCACTGCATGGCATTCGTATGACTCGGCTTGAAAAACCCACACAAATTACTGCGCAGCAATATCAATTTAGCGACCCCAGTTTTTCAAGTGCTGATTATGAAGGCCATCAAACAGTTACGGCCACAACGACGACTAGCAAAGTGAATACTCAACTTCCCGTAGGAACCGTTCGTATTGCAACCGATCAACCTTTAGGGGATTTAGCCATGTTGTTATTAGAGCCGCAGGCTGAGGATTCGCTGTTTTACTGGGGGTTTTTCAATACCATTTTCACTCAAACAGAATACATTGAAGATTACGCAGTCGAGCCGTTGGCGGCAAAAATGTTAGCTGATAATCCGGCATTGCAAACGGAGTTTGCTCAAGCACTCAAAGACCCTGCTTTTGCAAAAGACAGTAAAGCTAGATTACGTTGGTTTTATCAGCGTAGTCCGTATTACGACCAACAATACTTGGTTTACCCGGTGCTTAGAGCCATGAAATAGCTCAACTCACTCGTTTTAAAAAGAATAAAAGCGCTCCGGCGCTTTTATTCTTTAGGGAAATCAATCCAATGATTATATTCTCGCTCATAAAAATCGGCCGGCAAAATAGGATTGTCGAGTAGCAATATTCGGCTATCTTGAAAGCGACTTAAGGGGAATATGGAGGTTGTTGTGGGATGGTGCATAATAAATTCGCCTAATTTGCCATTGGCGAGTAATTGTAACAACCCTTTGGTAAGACGTTTAGCCAGAGGCTGATCTTGCTTGTTAACAAAAAAGTACATCGGTAATGGGTAACGTAAAATTAATTTGTCATACACCATCAATGTTTCATGACCTTGAGCGCCCACTTCTGCAAAGGCTTCGTTAATGCCACGCGGAAAATAATCACAACGTTGCTGCTCTAGCATGGTGTACATTAACGGGAAAGAAATAACCCGCTCAACCCGGTAACCGTTGTACTCCAAAATATCTGAATCTGGCCACTGGCTACCTTGGCAAGCAACCATTTTTTGTAATTGCTCTGCCGTCGTAATCTTGGCAAACTCACTTAAGCGATTACGCGCAATCACTGGCACACGATTACCCAATAAGCCGCCCACTAATGGCACCGTCACCGCAAGATAATCGCGTTCACGCTCAAGGCTTGTACCCGCCCAATACACATCTAGCTGCTTATTTTTTAACATCACAAAGCCGCGCGATTGTGATAGAGACGATTCCAACGTCACAATATGCGCGGGACCAAATTCATTTGAGGTGGTGTCGAGCACTAATTGCAATAAGTCGACATAATATTGATAGGAGGTATTATCTAGAGATTGCGAAGGTTGTATACGTACGACATCCTCAGCACACACCTGCACTGATAATAAACACAATACTATCGAAAAAAGCCCTGATTTATATATCAATACCTTCAATCCACAGTGATCTGATTTAACAAGATTAGCCGTAAAAACAATTAGTCATCAGCGGTATTTGTGTTTAATGCGGCAAATTGTGTAACCAGTTGTAATTTTTGCTGCCGCGACATCTTTTTAATGGTAATTTCACGCTTTAATGCCGTACTGCGATCAATTTGTGGCTCTTGATAAACCAGTGTTAACGGGCCTTTACCTTTTAAAAACTTGGCAGCCTTGGGTCCACTACTTTGATGCTCAGCAAATCGACGCTTAACATCGGTCGTTACCCCAGTGTACAAATGCGAATTAGCACACCGAATAATGTATAAATACCATGAAGAAACCGCTTCAGTTTGTGACATAAACGAGAAAAACCTTAAGTATGATCATAAAACTCTTTTACCATCATGGCATACTAAGCGCTATTAATAGCGAACATCATTTTTAACTTAGGCACTAAAAGAGTGCCTTAGGTATTCATTAAGGAAGTTCAGATGCCAAACAATCAAGACCCTTGCGCCCAACCGACATTATTGCATCCAGACCAAGCTATTGAGCAATTATTAGCTCAAGTAGAGGCAACGCAAGACACTGAACTCGTCACGCTGAATCATGCAATCGACAGAGTGCTCGCAGAAGACCTAGCCTCGAGTATCGATTTACCACCATTTGATAACTCAGCGATGGACGGCTTCGCATTTAGGTATGCTGATTTAGACAGTAGCCAAGAAAGTACGACTCTGCCATTAGTTGGCAGTTCGTTTGCTGGCCATCCATTTCACGGTAAAGCGCAGCCTAATACGTGTATCCGCATAATGACAGGCGCCCCTTTACCAGTCGGTTATGATACGGTGCAAATGCAAGAAAACGCTCACGCTAACGGCGATAACATTACTATCGGCCATCCACATAAGTTAGGCGCGAATGTACGCAAACGCGCAGAAGAGTTACAGGCTGGCACTAAAGTATTGCATCGCGGCGTAACCATCCGAGCTGCTGAAATGGGCGTACTTGCCACTATTGGCATTAGCCAGGTGCGCGTCACTCGTAAATTAAAAGTCGCGTTTTTCTCTACCGGTGATGAACTGCGCCCTGTTGGCAGCGAACTTGCACCTGGGCAAATTTATGATTCGAACCGCTATTCAATTCAAGGTTTATTGAGTAAAAGCAATGTCGAATGGATAGACCTGGGCGTAATTAGCGATAATAAAGAAGCCATTCGCGGCGCATTTAAAGAGGCCGCAAGTAAAGCCGATATGGTGCTCACTTCAGGTGGTGTATCTGTTGGCGAGGCTGATTTCACTAAACAAATTTTATCTGAAGAAGGCCAAATTACTTTTTGGAAATTAGCCATTAAACCAGGCAAACCGTTTGCGTTTGGTAAAATTGGCAATGCAGTCTTTTGCGGATTACCCGGTAATCCGGTGTCATCGATGGTGACGTTTTACAAACTCGTTCTGCCTATTTTGCATAAAATGCAGGGATTGACACCCAAAGCCCCCTTGTTTTGCCAAGCAACATTACAAACCGACATCCGTAAACACCCCGGCCGAGTAGAATACCAACGTGGCATATTAAGCCAAAATGAGTCAGGCGAATTGCAAGTTTCGATTACCGGCGGCCAAGGTTCTGGCATGTTGACGTCAATGAGTTTAGCCAACTGTTTTGTCATTTTAGAGCAATATCAAGGTGATTTAGCTAAGGGCAATACCGTCACCGTTGAGCCATTTAATAGCGTACTTTGCTAGGAGTATTATGCAGCCTGTAGACCAAGATATTTTGAGCGACAACGAGATGTTGCGCTACAGCCGTCAAATATCCATTAAAGCAATGGACATTGAAGGCCAAGAAAAACTCAAACTGGCAAAGGTATTGATTATTGGAGCCGGCGGTTTAGGGTGTGCAGCTAGCCAATACCTTGCTGTAGCAGGCGTAGGGGAAATAACCATTGTCGACTTTGATACGGTCGAGCTATCCAATTTACAACGCCAGGTTTTACACTTTGATGCCAATATTGGCCAGGCTAAAGTCGATTCGGCTAAGCAAACATTGGCTCAACTCAATCCGCTCATCAACATTAATGCGTTAAATGCGTTTTTAGATGATGCCGAAATCGACACGTTAGTCAGTCAGCACAGCTTGGTACTCGACTGTACCGACAACGTTATGGTGCGCGAACAGCTCAATAAGAGCTGTTATAAACACAAGATACCATTAGTGTCTTCGGCGGCTATACGCATGGAAGGCACAGTAACCGTATTTGACTATCAAGCTGATACGCCATGTTATCAATGTTTTAGTGCATTGTTTGGTGAGCAACAGTTAACGTGTGTCGAATCGGGTATTTTAGCCCCCGTGGTGGGAATGATTGGTTGTATTCAGGCAACGGAAGCCATCAAAGTGATTAGCGCGATGGGACAAGCTTTGTCAGGAAAGTTGTTAATGGTTGATGCGATGACCATGGAGTTTAGGCAAATGACATTACCTAAACAACCGCAATGCAAAGTATGCGGTAGCGGCGCGTAAAAAACGTAACCTATCCCAAATCAACCAAAATAAAAGCACAAGAGGATTAATACTCTTGTGCTTTTATTATTCTACCGGCACGTCGTTGGCGTTGGCCTCTGCAGACATTAATGCTTGTTGCGCTAAACGCTCACGATCTGCTTTCGCAACGTACGGATTTTTATTCGCGGCATGTAGCTTGGCGTTGGCTTTTTTGGCCTTAGCTTTCAATGTTTGGTTAATTTTCTTTTTACGGTTCATATAATTCACATCATCGACAAAATACCAGCGCGATTATAGCGTCAAACACCCTCAGGCTCTATTCATTCTAGCGCTTAATTTTAGCTTACCCCCTGAACCGCCAGCAGACAGCTTAGCGTTTATAAATCTTCTTGTAACACCACCCACAAAGCATGAATAAGCCCCGGGATAAAAAAGAAAAAGCACAGCAATACGTTAATCAGTAAATCTTTACCCAAGCCTTTTTTCAAAAATACCGCTAACGGTGGTAGCAATATCGCGATGATGACCAGTAATAATTTGTTTGTGTCCATTTTTCATCCTTATTATGTTGCTTAATTAAGAGAATACAATTATAAAAATAGCATAAGATACAGATTGTTAAACAACACATTTACAATAAAGATTACAAACAGTTTAACAACGCGCTTATCAAGGTATTCTATTAACGATGTGCTATGGTTAATTCCCAGCGCGCTATTCTCCAGCCAATGCAACAATACTGATAGGTCATATGGAACATAACCAAAGTATTATTTTCGTTCAATTCTTTTGCTTAATCGGTAGCAGTTGTGCCATTGCATGGGCAATATACGCAGGCGTGTTCCGCATTGCTCCTAGAGCCAGTTGGCGCTTCGCCCTAGCAAACACCCTCACTGTGGGAGGGGTGCTGCTCTACACGCAACGCAGCGAAGCCATTGACTATCTATACTGGTTTACTGCCGACATGACCATTTTATTGGGGTTTGCATTGGTGCGTTGGGGTTGCCAGCATTTATTTAAACGTCCGGTATCGTATCTGTTTGACCTGGTATTGTTAACCAGCTGCGCCTTGTTGATGTTATTGGTTCCGCCTTCTCTGGCGTATGCCGTTTATCTGGTGATTATTATGAGCATCACCGCGGCCACGTTGATCTCACTCACAGGCCTGGATAACGTCAAAACATCTAAAAAACACATGCCTATGTTTTATGCCATTTTAATTAATGTGCCTTTTTTTATTATGGGCGCCCTGTTTCTCACCCGAGCTGTAGCACTGTTTCTATACCCTGAAGATTTGGCCAGACTCTCTGCCGCCAATACACTTAACGCGCCAATAGTCATGTGGAGCTATATCATTTTATTGCTGCTCACTAACTTAGTGTTATACGGTAATGCCCTGACACGGCTGGTGTATAAAGTGGCTCGTTTAGTGAATAGAGATCAACTCACAGGGTTATGGAACCGACACGCCTTACTCGATAAATTAGATGAAGTGGATGCACTGTGGCAGCGTAGCGGATCAGCTTATAGCTTATTGGTGCTGGACCTGGATCACTTTAAAAAGGTCAATGACACTTATGGCCATATTGCAGGGGATGCCGTATTAAAACATACCGCGACGTTATTGCAGCAATCACTACGCAAAGTCGATTTTATTTGCCGCTACGGAGGTGAAGAGTTTTTGATTATTCTGCCATCAACAAATGCTGATGAGGCCAACATTGTTGCCAAGAAAATTCAGTCTAAAATCAATAGCACATCTGTACAGTGGCAACAGCAAGAGATTAATCTCACCTTAAGCATTGGTTATGCGACCAGCAAAACCCACATCAATGTAGAGCAGTTATTACAATTAGCCGATGAGGCGATGTACCTTGCTAAAAATACCGGCCGCAACACTATTTGCACCAAAGAGTTGAAAATATCGTCTCAATAAATAGGCTATAGCCAATAGAATATTTGCTGATATTGCAGGTCAAGCTAGCTTTTCGTTGGCCAAGCTAAGCTATCGGGTTGTTGCCATTGCTCGGCGACTATCGTCATAAATGGTGTATCGACAAACCACTCGCCTTGAGTCGGTAATTGCTGGAAGGCATATTGCTCGCCTAAATAGTTAAAATACAAACAATATGCGTGCAAATAACAACGATCGCTCGCATCTTTACCGTAAAGTGTGTCACCTAAAATAGGCACGCCAATGCTGGCTAATGCCACGCGTAGCTGATGGGTCTTACCGCTTAATGGCTTTAATAGATATGCGCGCTTCCCTTCGCTAATACTCATACAAAAAAACTGCGTCATAGCGGGGTTTTCTGTAGTTCGCAGTAATTTGTACATACTGCGGCGAGATTTTGCCATGTCGCCCACAATCCAACCTTGCTTCTTTTTAGGCTTACCTAATGCAATGGCTAAATAGTATTTTTGCACTTGATGGGCAGTAAACATTTGTGTAAATACATTGGCGGCTTGTGGCGAACGAGCCACAATTAACAACCCTGAGGTGGGAGTATCTAAACGATGTACCGGATACAACTTATAGCCTAAATCGGCTTCAGCTTGTGCAATAACGCCTGCATGACCATCTTGACTATGAAAGTGAACATGAGGCGCTTTATTGATGACAATAAAGTCAGGTTGCTCGCTCAGCAATTGATACATTGATGAATCCAACTCGATAATACCCGCAGCTAAACCTTGGGTTATTTAAAATGAATATTTACTAACAATCCAGGATTATTGTCATCTAATGAAATAGTGGCTTTATGGCGCGATAAAATCGCTTTTACCATCGACAAACCTAAACCCGTGCCTTTGTAATGACGGCTCGGATCCAGACGAACTAAACGGTCGAATACCCGCTCTTTATCTTCATCCAAAATGCCAGGACCATTATCACTAATCTGAATATGCTTGCCACGCTGTTTAATGCAAATTGCAGCACCAACCGGTGAATACTTAATCGCATTATCGACTAAATTAAATAGCGCTTGGAATAATAGGTATTTATCACCATTAATGTGCACATCGTTTTCCAGCGAAATCTCTAATATTTGATCGCGCGATTCGGCGATGGCATCAGCCATTTCAAATAAATCTTGGCAAATCTGTTGTAAACTCACTGGCTGTAAATCAAGCGTTTGCTGACCTTCTTCGATTCGAGTTAATGATAACATCGCATCAAACGTGCCTAAACAATGATCTAGCTCTTCAAGTAACTCTGCTGTCGCATCTGCTAATTGGTGAGTGGGTTTATCAGCAAGTTGCTCAATCCCAATACGTAAATGCGATAACGGCGTACGTAAGTCATGAGCAATATTATCAGTGACACCACGCACGGCGCGTAGGTTTTGCTCCAAGGTATCGAGCACGAGGTTAAATTGCCGCGCTAACATGTCAAACTCATCTTGGCTGTCACTGACAGGTAAACGTGTTTCGTAATGTCCGGCTTCAATTTGCTCACTTAAACGGTTGTATTCGACCAGTCGTCTAAGTATGGCTTTTGAGAAAATATAACCCAACGCCAACGTTAAACCTAAGGTAAAGGCTACAGCCCAGAAAGCAGCATTGATAAACTTTTCAATGAGGGTTGCGAGGTGATCGGTTCGGGTAGCAATGAGCACGGGACCGTAACGTGTTATCACTAATCCGCCGGTCAAAATATGTAATTTATCTGGGCCACCGGTAAAGATAGGAAAGTCTTTGGTTTCAGGTAACTGCGGCATGTTTTCAGGTAAAAAGGTCAATGCCCCGACCATATCAACACTGTTACGCCAGGCGATAAGCGCCGTTTTAGGATCGGCGGCGCGGATCTGTGCGGCAAAACTGCGGCGATTAACCGTTAATGCTAACTGCTGATAGCGCTGCATTTCTGCCGCAAGATGCTTATCAACCTGGTTTTGCTGCTCTATCACTAATTGTCGATACAGGCTTAATACCAACATCACAATTAAGATGGTCACTAACGTCGAGAAAATAAGCGTGATGCGCCACGCACTACTTTGATATGGCTTAATGGCCTTTGCAGAGGCGATAACCCGCACCCCTTACTGTTTCAATTAATTCACCGTGCCCAAGTTCTTCAAACTTACGACGCAGTTTTGCAATATGCACATCGATAACATTGGTGCGAGGGTCAAAATGATAATCCCATACAGCTTCAAATAGCAGGGTACGGCTAATCACTTGATTAGGGTGTTCCATTAAATACTTGAGTAACTGAAACTCTTTTGGTTGCAGCATTAACTCACTGTCATCAAGTGTCACTTTACGCGTCAGCAGCTCCATTTTCAGGCCGCCAACTTCAATATCTGTTGCGGCTGGCTCTACAACATTACGTTGTACCAGCTTTTCTGCACGCACCAATAACTCTGCAAATGCGAACGGTTTGGTCATGTAGTCGTCGCCACCCGCACGTAAGCCTTTAACACGCTCATCGACATGGCTGAGTGCTGACAAGATTAATACTGGCGTTTTATTACCGCTGGTACGCAATGCCGACAATAAGGTTAGGCCGTCAAGCTTAGGTAGCATGCGGTCTAAAATGAGTAAGTCATATTGATTGTGCTTGGCTAATGTTAAGCCTTCTTGACCATCTGTTGCACTGTCTACCTGATACTTCTGTGCAGTAAATCCGTCAGCCACATATTTTAATGTAGTGGCGTCATCTTCAACCAATAAAATGCGCTTAGTCATAGAGTCTTTAATCCCATTTGAGCAGTGGAAGTGGACGTAAGGTTTCAATGTCGAAAGCAATGGTATTCTTACTATCTTGATTGAGGAGTTTTAGTTCGAGATAACTAATGGATAAATCGTGGTCCAATTCCGCTTGCGTTAAATATCCTTGTTGATCTTCAATCGCTAAAGCGACCAGTGCAGAAAATGTCATGTGCTTGGCTTGGAGCATTTTTGCCGCGCTCACAGAGCCGACATCATCAGAGCTATACACTGATGATTTTTCATTTAGCAGCACACCATCTAAAGCTCGGTACTGATATTTACTCATTTTACGTGTTTCTACGTTAACCATAGAAATTTTGTAAACGAGTAACCCTTCTTCCACATCAACATCAAAGTCACAAATTGTGCCTTTGTCTTGTTGTTCTAATTGCTCCATGACCACAATTGGCTTTAAAAACTCGCCATTGATCAACAAAGTATGCATAGATGGAGTAGCCATCACGGCACAAGGAAGAAAGCATATTGCTAATAGCAACCGAACCATCACTAGCCTCTATATTAATGAAAATTTTATTACCGCACTACTCTACCTAACCGCGGCCAAAGTCCCAAGAAATCTAAGATTAATAATTGATCATAAATACCGTAAAACAGGGCGTTATCGCCAAAGGTTAACTTGAATATGGGGCGTTTAAGATATGAATTTGCTCGGACTTTAAAGCGATGGTTGTTTGTATACCGGCTTGCAAACCGAGCTTATCAACCAAATGCGTTGGCACATCGGCATTAAATACCGAACCGATACCAATCACCGACGCAATCACTCGCGACGACTCGCCCATCACTAATACCGACTCAATTAATACATCGAGCTTATTAATGCTTTTGCATAAACGGCCACTGCTAATGGCATTAAAACGGATACCTTGATTGGGAATAACCCAACGAATGGCTTGGCCATTGACGAGCGCAGGAGCGCTGTCACTAACAATTAATTCATCACCCAGCTTAAACCACGTCATATTGCGTTCAATGTCTTGCTCAACGACTTGGCCATCAAAAATATTACGTAAGCCCATTTGCCTTGCGACGGCCTCATCATGTGGATGAGACAATACCTCAAATGGTTTGCCTTGTTGCAACATTTTACCTTGGCTTATCAGCATCATTTTATCGGCTAATAATAAGGCCTCATGAATATCGTGCGTGACCATAACCACTGGGATTGACAGCTGTTGCTTTAATCTTGCAAGTTCAATGTATAAGCGCTCACGCGTTTCACGGTCTACCGCTGAAAAGGGTTCATCAAGCAATAATATTGAAGGCTCACGAGCTAAGGCACGCGCGAGCGCGACACGTTGGCGCTGACCGCCCGAAAGCTGTGCAGGCAACCTATCTGGCAAGCCATGAAGGTTAACCCGCTCTAACCAATCTAACGCACGCTGCTTACGCAATGCCTTTGGCACATGGTCAAGCCCGGCTATCACATTATCTAATGCCGACAAATGCGGAAATAAACCAAAATGTTGCGGCATATAGCCAATATGTCGTTGTTGTGGGGTTAACGAAAGCGACGATTTGGCATCAAACCAAAGGGCATCACCACATCGAATTTGACCATCTTTAGGTGTTGTTAACCCAGCTATCATTCTCAACAAGGTGGTTTTGCCACCACCTGACGGCCCTACCACTGCGAGCACCTCACCAGCTTTACAGGTGAAGTTTGCAGCTAATGGTATCGGTGATTCTTGGCTAATATGACACACTAAATCAGCGTTGCGAGGTACCATTATGCCCTCCTAAACGCCGTGACATACTGGTGGTTAATGCAAGTGCACTCACCGCAAACACCAACAATACCAACGACATCATTCCCGCAGAATCAAAGTCGAACGCTTGCACGCTGTCATAAATCGCAATCGAAATAGTCTTAGTTTCGCCAGCAATATTGCCGCCCAGCATTAATACTACGCCAAATTCACCCAATACATGGGAGAAGCACAACACTAGCGCAGTTAACACACCAGGCCATACCATGGGTAACTCAACTTTGATAAAAATCCGTAAACGGCTCATACCACAGCAGGCTGCGGCATCACGAATATCAATAGGAATGGTTTCATAAGCACGCTGTATCGGCTGCACAGCAAACGGGATATTGACTAAAATAGATGCGATAACAAGGCCGGAAAATTGAAACACTAACTGTTGACCAAAAATCTGTTCAACGTAGTGACCTATAACACTCTGATTGCCCAGACCCACCAGCAAATAATAACCAATTACAGTAGGAGGCAATACCAATGGCACCAGAATTAAGGCTTCTAGCCAAGACTTACCGCGAAATTGATAATAGGCCAAACCTCGGCCGACCAATATGGCTAACGGGATCAAGAATAAAACGGTAAAGCAGCTCAACTTAACCGACAACCATAATGCTTGCCAATCCATTAGTCGTGCATCGCTGTAGTATTAGGTAAGTTAAATCCAAATTCACTTAAGATTTTCTGGGCTGGCGGGCTTTGCATATATTGATAAAACCGCTCTGTGGTTTCTGAGGCATTTGGCATTAACGCCATGCGTTGAGTCAGCGGTTGATATAAATCATCGGGGATCACCACATAATTAGCCATTTTGATAAATTGCGGCGCTAGTGCCAACGACAAAGGCACAATGCCTCCTTGAGTTGAACCGCTGATGGTAAATTGTGCCGCTTGTGAGGCATTTTCGCCAAGGATCAGTTTAGGTTGCACGGCATCCCACAAGCCTTTAGCTTTTAAGATTTCACGAGCGCGCTCACCATAAGGAGCATGATCAGGGTTGGCAATGGCAAAGCGAGTGAGTTTGCCATCAGTAATAAATTGCCCTAACCCGACTAAATCAGGATCAAGAATCAGCTCTGATTTTTTTGGTGCCGCAAGCGCTAAACGGCCAATCGCATAAATAACCCCTGCATCTTGGGTATAACCGGCTTTATGTAATTGCTCAATATAAAACTCATCGGCACTGAGCATCATTTCAAAGGGAGCGCCGTGTTGAATTTGAGTGACAAAATTGCCCGATGAGCCATAACTGATACGCACACTTAGACCTGTTTGTTGCTCAAATTGGCTAGCGATATCATCTAAGGCAAACTTAATGTTTGCCGCAGCGGCAATAGCAGGAGCTTCTGCCGCATGGACAACTGATACAGGGAGAATAAGACTCAAACAACTTATCGCTAACGTTGCAACAACAGCACTTTGGCGTATTAAACGCGTTATAGATAACGTAAAGAAAGACATGTATAGCCGACCCTATGGTTGAGCGACACTATCATTTAAGTGCGATGGTTAAATTGTAATGGCTATTGCATTCGCTCGCAAAAAAGTGAGTTTAGCAGCGCACAACTGATGTTCACGACATCACTTTTGCCACATTTTAGCAGCCTGTTCATCACTGTCACGAGCTTCGACCCATTTGCTGCCCGCATCGTTGGCTTCAAGCTTCCAAAAAGGGGCCTTAGTCTTTAAAAAATCAATTAAAAATTCACATGCAGCAAACGCGGCTTTACGGTGAGCACTCGTGACACCGATAAACACAATTTGCTCACCCAACGCCATTGTACCAACGCGATGAATAATGGTGACTTTATTTAACGGCCAACGTTCACGAGCTTGCTGACAAATTTGTGCTAAAACCGACTCAGTCATGCCAGGATAATGCTCAAGCGTTAAGTCTGTGACCACACTGCCATCATTAAAATCGCGCACTTTGCCGATAAAATTTACCACAGCACCATCTTGGTTATCGTTAGCCAATAAGCCGTATTCATCTGCTACGTTAAAATCTTCAGTTTGCACACGTACCGTTGTTACTGCGTTCATACTCAACCTCCTGTTACAGGAGGGAAAAATGCGACTTCGTCACCTGCTTTCACGGTTGCATCCCATTGACTAATAGTTTGGTTAACCGCAACTAACAGTTTGTCTGACGCGAGCACTTTAGCCCATTTATCATCGGTGGCAGCCAATGCGGCGCGAAGCTGTTCTGCGGTGTGGATATTGGCGCTACTGTGCTCCACTTTCGCAGTACCGAGTAACTCACGGATTTGCGCAAAAAATAATACTTGGATCATAGTGGTCTCTCAATGCATTTAATCGGTAATAAATAACTTACACTAGTGACTAGGCTGTAAAGTGGCCAGATTTTCCGCCGCGTTTTTCAAGTAGCCTCACCTGCGAAATAATCATGTCTTTTTGCACCGCTTTACACATATCGTAAATGGTTAATGCCGCCACAGATACCGCCGTTAGCGCTTCCATTTCAACACCGGTTTTACCAGACAGTTTACATAAACTCGTGATACGCACGCGGTTATGCTCAGGCTGAGCTTCAAGATCTACTTCTACCTTGGTGAGCATTAATGGATGACATAACGGAATAAGATCAGAGGTTTTTTTAGCCGCTTGAATACCGGCAATGCGAGCGGTCGCAAACACATCGCCTTTATGATGACTGCCACTCATAATCATTGCCAATGTATCTGGCGCCATATCGATAAACGCTTCAGCTCTGGCTTCACGTTCTGTGACTGCTTTTTCAGTCACATCGACCATGTGAGCATTGCCATCGGCATTAATGTGGGTAAAACGATTACTCATGATATGAATACCTTATCAAATAGAATTTGCAGGTTAGTGACACACGTTAAACGAAGAAAGGTGGCGATTAACCACCGATAGAGGCAAGGTGCTTAGTAACACCAGTAATGCCCTGATGCAAAAAGTGAGTTTCTTTCTTTTGTGCTAACTGCCCATGTAAACGCGAAATTAACTCATCACGCGCAGAGGCATCTTGCAGCAAGTCACGTAAATCCACGCCATTTTCAGTAAATAGGCACAAGTGCAACTTACCTTTGGCTGACACTCTTAAGCGATTGCAGCTGGCACAAAAGTTTTTGGCGTACGGCATAATAAGACCAATACGGCCTTGATAATCACTGTGACTGAAGTTTTGCGCAGGACCATCATCAACACTGGGTAAATCGTATAACCAACCGTTTTGCTCAAGTTGCTTTTTAATGTCTACACCCGCTAAATGATGCGCATTGAAGTAGTCGTGACCTAAACCGGTTTCCATCAACTCAATAAAACGTAAATCAATAGGCGTGTGTTTAATCCACTGTAAAAAACGCGGTAAATCCTTATCGTTTAAGCCTTTAAGTAACACGGCGTTCACTTTTACTCGCTCAAAACCCGCCTCAAGTGCAGCGTCAATACCGCGCATAACTTGGTCGAATTTATTCTCGCCAGTAATTTGGTAAAACATTTTAGGATCTAAGCTATCAACCGACACATTGATACGGCGCAAACCGGCTTCATACCATTCTTTAGCATGTTGCTGTAAACGATAACCATTGGTTGTCATTGCCACTGTATTGACATTGGGAGTGTTAGCAACAATACGTACGATATCGGTAAAGTCTTTACGGAGGGTGGGCTCACCACCAGTGATGCGAATTTTTTGCGTACCCACAGCAGAAAAGCCAGCAACGAGATTTTCAATTTCGTTGAGCGTTAAAAACGTAGGTTTACCATCAGGGCGGTAGCCGTCAGGCAAGCAGTAAGTGCATTTAAAATTACACACGTCAGTAACTGACATACGTAAATAATGAAAACGTCGACCAAAATTGTCTTGTAACTGGGACATGTTAACCTTTCCAAGTGTGGGAGGTAAGTGCATTTCTTTACTCACCCCGGTGGCAAAATTACCACGGCTAAATGCCCATATCATTGACGTAGGGCAAAAAGCTCGGAGAACCGTCAGGCTTAATTATAGGCCTATTTATGGTTTTACAAATACCCCTTTAGGCGAATATCTTATTCGAAATGCTTACATCGTTTACTATTTGTGACTCGACTCACGTAGATAAGATTGTGTTTGCTACTGTGACAAAAGTGAATTTTGCGGTAAGGTGAGTAAAAGGATAAACGATCGTTTAACTATCGTTATAGAAAAACAATAAACCCGCGATGAACGGGATACTTTGAAAGGTGAGAACATGGAACGCGAGTCAATGGAGTTCGACGTCGTAATTGTCGGTGCTGGCCCAGCAGGTTTAGCTACCGCTTGTCGTTTAATGCAAATATCAAAAGATGCCGAAAAAGAAATCACCGTTTGTGTGGTAGAAAAAGGCTCGGAAGTGGGCGCCCACATTTTATCGGGTGCAGTATTCCAACCAGACGTGTTGGATGAATTATTCAACGACTGGCGCGACTCAGATATTCCGTTAAACACCAAAGTCAGCCACGACGAGATTTACTTACTCAATTCAGACACTAAATCACGCTTAATGCCTAATAGCTTAGTGCCGAAAACCATGCATAACGAAGGTAACTACATTATTAGTGTCGGTAACCTCGCACGTTGGTTAGCGAACCGCGCAGAAGCCATGGGTGTTGAGATTTTCCCAGGTTTTGCTGCCAGTGAACTGCTGTTTAATGAAGACAACAGCGTTAAAGGTATTCTCATTGGCGATATGGGTGTCGGAGAAGACGGTCAACCTAAAGACAGCTATATGCCAGGCATGGAGTTGCACGCTAAATACACCGTATTCTCAGAAGGTTGCCGCGGCCACCTTGGTAAGCAACTGATTCAGAAATACCATTTAGACAATGGCAAAACCCCTCAGCATTACGGCTTAGGGTTTAAAGAAATTTGGAAAATCCCTGCCGAGCAGCATCAGCAAGGTAAAGTAGTCCATACTGGCGGCTGGCCATTAGTGAATGGCTCGTCTGGTGGCGGATTTTTATATCACATGGAAGACAACCAGGTCGCCGTGGGATTAATTATCGACTTAAGCTATAAAAATCCACATTTAAGCCCATTTGACGAGTTTCAGCGTTATAAAACGCATCCAGTGATTGCCCAAACGCTCACCGGTGGTGAACGCTTAACTTATGGTGCCAGAGCAATTGCTAAAGGTGGTTTAAACTCTCTGCCTAAAATGAGCTTTCCTGGAGGATTAATCATTGGTTGTAATGCTGGAACCTTGAACTTTGCTAAAATTAAAGGCACGCACACGGCAATTAAAAGCGGAATAATTGCTGCTACCACCCTAGGTGAAGGGTTAATTGCCGGCTTAGAGGGTGGTAAAGATCTAGATTGTTTCCAGCAACGCTTCGAAGAAAGCTGGCTTCATGAAGAACTCTATCAATCACGTAATTTTGGCCCAGCTTTACATAAGTTTGGCACTATTGTCGGTGGCGCATTTAACTATATCGACCAAAATTGGTTTGGTGGTAAGTTCCCTGTAACGTTCCGCGACACAACGCCAGATTATGCTTCAATGGGTTTAGCGAGCGAATACAGCAAGATTGATTATCCAAAGCCAGATGGAAAACTCAGCTTTGATAAATTATCGTCGGTGTATTTGTCGAACACCTACCATGAAGAAGGCCAGCGTTGCCATTTACACTTAAAAGACCAAAGCATTCCCATCTCGGTTAACTTAGTCAAATTTGACGAGCCAGCACAGCGTTATTGCCCTGCGGGTGTTTATGAAGTCGTCGAAGATGCTGGCGAGAAAAAGTTTGTCATTAATGGTCAAAACTGTATTCACTGTAAAACCTGCGACATTAAAGATCCAAGCCAAAATATCACTTGGGTAACCCCTGAAGGCGGCGGCGGACCAAACTATCCAAACATGTAAACGATTTAGTTGATAACTCGTTGTTCGCCAATCGTTAATTAATTGGCTACTGTCAAAAAAACGCACCTAGAAATAGGTGCGTTTTTTTTATTTTTTCGACTATCATTAGCGTCATAACATCACAAAGACCTACACCATTCACGATTTTGTACTTTAGTAATAAATACAAAATAACTATCAATTTATTGCCATTGTGACCGATATAACCAAGAGAAACTTCTAGAGGCCGTTGTAGATGAATACATTTAACACCCTTACCATTAAGCAAAAAATCTTGCTCACTGTAGCATTTGCTGTGCTGCTATCAACCATGTTAGTTGGGTTGCTAAGTCAACGAAGTGCGAAACTAGTGGTTGAGCAGCGTATGCTTGAATCAGAAATGCCGAGTTTACTCATGCAAATTCGTAATGAAATTGATCTCCAGATCAGTAGTGTTATGAACGCCGGCGAACAACTAGCCAAAAGCAAAATGTTGCTTGAATGGCTTGAAAATGGTCGTCCTGCAGACCAAGAAAAAATCGTTATCGCTGAACTCAATAGTATAAAAAATCAATATGATTTAGCTCAAGCATCCTATGCCGACCGCGAAACCGCAGCTTATTACAACCAAGATGGGTTTTTACGCATATTAAACCAACAGCAAGATGCTTGGTTTTTTGATTATCGCGATAGTAAACAAGAACGCATGCTAAATGTATTCACAGAACCTAGTAACGGCGATGTTAAGCTTTACATTAATTACCAACAGCCTGATGGACGAGGTTTGGTGGGTCTGGCAAAATCGTTAGATGATATGGTGAGCTTACTGGCTTCGTTTAAAATTGAAGACAGTGGTTTTATATATTTAGTTGATACTAAAGGTGACGTCAAACTGCACCAAGACACCAGCCAAATAGGTAAGGCAACGTTAACTAATTTATACCCTAACGCCAATACTAACGGTTTACTCAACAAAAATGACTTCAACTTAATCAAAGCTGATGTAAATGGCCAGCATATGTTAATCGCCAGTAGCTACATTAAGTCGATGGATTGGTATTTAGTTGCGCAAGTGCCTGAAGCTGAAGTGTTTGCCTTACTTGAAGAATCGGCTTATCAAATCCTGTTATGGACAGTGTTAATTGCTGGTGTATTCATTGCGATTGCCATTCTTGTTGCCGGTTCGGTTAGCCGCCCTATTGCTCAAGTTGCTGAAATGTTCAGAAACATTGGCGAAGGTGAAGGTGATTTACGCCAGCGCTTACCGGTAAATGGCGACGATGAGATAGCCCAATTGGCCCGTGGCTTCAATAGCTTTATTAGCAAAATCCAGGAAACCGTTATTGAGGTTTCTGAAACCAGCCAACAACTTGGTTTGTCGGCAATTGATGTATCAAATCAAGCACATCAAACACTCGACGACAGCCATTTACAAAAAGACCGCACCATGATGGTTGTTGCTGCCATTAATGAAATGGGTGCCACGGTCAATGAAATTGCCGCTAATGCAGCACAAGCAGCAGTAACCGCTCGCGATGCTGATACAGAATCTGTTGATGGTCAAAAAGTGGTGACTCGTGCACGTTCAACCATTAATCAGCTATCTAAAGATGTTGCCCAGGTTGGTGAAGTCATTGAGTCTCTAGCGACTCACACTAAATCGATTGGCAGTATTTTAGATGTTATCCGCGCAATTTCAGAACAAACCAACTTGCTTGCATTGAACGCCGCGATTGAAGCGGCTCGCGCTGGTGAAGCTGGCCGAGGTTTTGCAGTAGTGGCTGACGAGGTTCGTAACCTTGCATCACGTACAGCAGCATCGACCAATGAAGTGCAAACCATGATTGATAAGCTGCAATCAGAAGCAGGCCGAGCAGTAAGTGCTATGGCACAATCGAGCAGCCGCTCTAAAGAAGGCGTCAGTGCTGTCGATGAAGCCAGTCAATCATTAAGCGGTATTAGCGAGCGAATTGCCCTTATTAGTGACATGAACATCCAGGTCGCTGCTGCAACAGAAGAGCAATCGACTGTGGTTGAAGACATTAACCGCAACGTGACTGAGATTAACGATATTACTCAACGTACTTCTGACACAGCGCAAGCGGCCGCAGAGGCAAGTAAAGCATTGAACAAACTCGCAAGCCGACTAGACGTCTTAGTGGCTCGCTTTAAGGTGTAACAGACCTTAACGTTGCACAATCAATGCATTAACACGCGTTAATATAAAAATGCCACTCAATTGAGTGGCATTTTTTCGCGATAAGTTTACAAGAAGAATTTATAATTTTACACAGTAAAAAACCAAGAGCTTGTATCTGGTCTATTTTAAAAACTTAATCGACAACGGATATTGATAGGCAATCCCGTCGCTGGCTTTAATAATAGCCATGATGGTGCAGATAATATCTAATAATGCCAAGCCTGCTAGCAATAACACCCCAACGCCAACCAATATCAAAACAGCTGAAATCATCGCATAAATCATTAAACTCAATTTGAAGTTAAGGCAGTTTTTACCGCACTGATTGGCAAACTCAAACTCATCTCGTTTCATCAACCACACAATCAAGGGACCTAATACGCTACCAAATGGAAACACATAACCCGCAAAGCTTGCTGCATGGATCAATAACCCCATGTCTCTGGCTGGCTTAGTGACTTCGAACGAGGGATCAGACATCAGATATTCCTTATCATTTTATTATTATCAACATGGTGTGAGCAGCATACAAGCATTGCTTAATTAACTGGCTTTACCGTATAAGCGCATCGCCCAATCTTCTATATTGTGTTGTTCAATTCTTCGTTGGAGTGAATTAACCCAGCTTTGAGCTAATCCTTCGCACTCGAGTAACATTTGATATTGTATCGCATCAAATTCAGGTAAAAAGTAAATCTGCATTGCCTTGGCAATACTAATGTCTGTTTTTCGTTCAATTAAACGAATACTGTCATTTTGCTTTATATCACCTTCAGACAGAACGCGATAAAACCAACCACACATGCGGCTTTCTTGCATTGCCAGGGCAAATTTAGGGTGTTCAAACTGCAAGTTAAGCTTAAAACAAGGCGATCGAGGTTGAGTAACCTGTAGCGTCACATCACCGATTTGCACAATATCGCCAATGTTAACTTGTGTCTCGTTTAAGCCAACGGTACTAATATTTTCACCCATTGACGGCGCATCACGAAAGCTCGACATTAAGTCCCAACGACGATACTGGCCATAATGTTCACGGGGAAAATGATGTAATACTCGGTCTAAACCACCATGGTGCTTAGGATCGGCTTCACAATTACCGACGACGCGATCAGATAGCACAGTTAGTTGTGTTACGGAATGCTTTTGGTTAATACAGCTGGCTACCCCATTGTGCATCTGCACTTGGTCGCCTAAATACAAACCCGAAATACGATTAACCCAATTTTTATTCATCCCGTTTATCCCTGCTGACATTTCAACGTACAGTCAATATACCCAATTTTCGGACAAAAAAAAGCCTTACTAGGGGATAGTAAGACGATAAATAACAGGGAGAATGTATCGTTAAAAGTAAGGTGAGCGGTTAACTCAGCGTAATACGATACAAGTTAATCAGACATGAACATATTAAACGGGATTAATGACATAAAAATGACAATCCAAGTGATCATTAGTCCATTTATGCAAGATAGTTTTGCAATGCCTCTCCTGGAATAGAGCTTTGCGTCGCAACCGCAAATGATGCCCATAATGCCCCTTCGTGCATCGCTTCAGTAATCGACATTTTTTGACATAACCCATGGATAACACCAGCAGCATAAGCATCACCCGCACCAGTGGTGTCAACCACATCAGCAAGAACCGCTGGAACATGTTGCTCTGCTTCAGCGCTATAAACTATCGCGCCTTGATCGCCATCTGTCACAATAAAATACTGTAATGCATTACCCGCGATGGTTTGAGCAAATTGCCATGGCGCTTGGTTACATCTGCCTTGCATATCGGTAATAGAAGCAATTAATACATGACAAGGTCGCTCGCGTTGGTCTTTAGCTAATTGCGCAACCACAATACAATCTGGATTATGGCTAATGGCATCTTGCGCCCATAGCTCTGCACCATTGGCGGAGGAGTTAATGTAAAATGCGTCCCATTGTTGCCAATCTGGCGCCGCGGGTAATTCAAATATCGGTCGTTGTGGTCGAATAATGGTACGTTCGCCATCGGGTGTCATGACGAGTAACATTTCGCAGGTATTGCCGCTAAAGCGATGCACCAGGCGACAATCTAAGCCAAGGGTACTCGCTTTCGCTAAAATCCAATCGCCAATATCATCACTGCCAACTTCGCTAACCAACGACACATTGTGCTTAGCCCACACCAAACCCAAACCTGTGTTGGCACCGCCACCACCTAAACGCAAACCGCCATCTTGATAATGAAACCGCCCACCCGTTTGTAACGGCTTATCAAGCCGTAAAATACGGTCACAGTTTATATTTGCAAGTAACAAAATATTGGCCATAGCGATACCTAAAATAACTCCGAAAAAAGAGTATTCAGTATAACAAAATCGGCATAGATCACACGGCTATCGACATAATTACATGTCAGTCTCAGCCAACGGTTGACGTAACTGCGCACGCACATTGTCCATACCAGAATAAAACTCTTTCATCATCAATAGGCCCAGCATTTTGCCGTTGTCGGTAACAATCAATTCATCCGGATTAAGCGGATCATTTTTTAGTGCGCCCATGGCTTTCATTGATGCCATCTCTTTAAACAAAGCGGTATCTAAATTCACGTTAAAGGTATCGCGGAAATACTGACGCGATAATCGCCCCGAAAACATGCCTAATAAGAAGCGATATTGCATCACTTCTTTGAGTTGATACTTTTTCTGTTGCTCCACTGCCATGCGGCCCTGCGCGATGCGTTGTTGATATTTTTTAAGCGAAAATGTATTCACATATAAAGTGTCATTTAAAAAACTGAATGATCCCGAACCCACACCGAGGTATTCATCATAATCAATTACGTATTCATCAAAACCTTCATTATCGGTTTTGCCAAATGCCCATGCTGATAACTGGTTATACTGACCGGTTAAGCTGTTTAAAATCTGGCGATACTGGTTAACCATTTCACCATGAGGAGCTGCTAACTGGCCTTTAACACTTTTACGGGTTTGGTGAGTAATCATTAACGGATAAGTGGTAATTTGGCGCGGGTCGAGCTTAGAGGCCATATCAAGATCTGACTGAATAATCTCGTCAGTTTGGCCTTTAAAACCAAAAATTAAATCGACGTTGATAATCGGAAATAACTCTTTGGCCGCCATAATACGGTCAAATGTTTCTTGGCCTGAACCAAACTTATCTAAACGATCGGTCATCTTTAAAATGCCGTCATCAAAGCTTTGTACCCCAATCGACATTCTGTCGACAAGGCCTTTAAGTTGTTTAAATTCAGGGCTGGCTAGGTGTTGCGGATCGGACTCACAAGACACTTCTTTAATGCCAGGAAACAGGTTCTTTGCATGCTCAATGGTACGAGCTAATTCGTCTTCTAATACCGTTGTAGTGCCGCCACCAATGTACATAGACTCAAATTCGTAGCCTAAATCTTTCGCCATCTGCATTTCTTTGCGTAGCGCAATAAAGTACTCACGCGCTTTGTCTTCGCGGAATAAAAAACGGTGAAAAGTACAAAACGAACACAAGGTATGGCAAAACGGAATGTGAGCGTACAGCATGTACTTTTTGCCTTCCACCGGCTTAGGCATGCGGTCGGTCGAAATAGTGTCAAGGCGCAGGTTTTTGTCGACATAATATTGCATCACCCGCTCCATTGAACTGATCATCCAATTAGGCACGGTAATATTCGCTTGGTAAGGTTTAATCAACTCCTGGCTGGCTGATTGAATAATTGAAGACATAAAAAATCCTAATTGAATGAAGCCCTGAGAGCAAACCATTGATAAAAAAGCGCGACGCTAAATACGTATACTGTAAGCAGATAGTAAAAATACCATCATAGAGACAGCTAAAACGTGAGTTAGCCAATAGATATGCAAACTAACATGGTTGGCGTCAATCAATTGTTAAGCAGATCATGTTTTAGACACTGCTGTTAAGGATTTTTTTCACGACGAGTAAAATGTTATAAATAACGGGGAGATACCTTGTTTTCCCGCCAGTGCTAGGCTTTAACTAGCGAAAATGAAATCATAAATAGACTTGGTTGATTAGGGTAAACCTTGTTGATTAATTGCTTCAGCTCATCCAATGGCAAGCTCTCTTGCGTTGCATGGAACTCATTGATGTCACCAAATGCCAGCGGTTCAACAGCCAAAATCACGATGTCGCACACTTTTACATGAGTTTCTAATGTAAAGACCTCAACTATACTGCCTGGTTGATAATGGCTTTCACTGCTATCACGTATTGTAATCGTCTTTTGACCCGACGCGACTAATGGTGTCAAAAACTCAAAAAATGTTATTTTTGTCGGTACTGCAAACATATTAATCCCTTCATCAATAAGCGAACGCGATGTAAATGCGCATTATAACCTCGCGCATTCACCAGGACTTTGATCAAAGTAGCGTTTAAATTCACGGCTAAATTGCGCCGTACTTTCATAACCCACCTGGCTAGACACGTCTTTCACTTTCAGCTTTTGTAATTGCAGTAGCTCCCTGGCTTTATTTAAGCGAATTTTCTTCACATATTGAATCGGCGACGAGGATGTCACCTCTTTAAAGCAGCGATGAAACGCGGAGGGACTCATATTCACTAAACCCGCTAATGTATCGACCTCGACCGAATCACCATAGTGTTTGTGAATATAACTGAGGGCTTTTTCCACTCTCGATAAACGGGTATGACTTAACGACAAGGCATAAAGCGGCGCGGCATTTGGCGAATCCAATAGTCGATATAACAACTCAAGCACTAACGCTTCGCCCATCACTTTTGCCTCTAACGGCGACTGTAATGCCTGCAATAACCGAATCACACTGCAGTCCATGTCTTCAGTGCTGTCGGCAATAAAAAAGCCACTCTGGCGCGACTCATTTAAGTCTTTAGGAATTTGATGATGCTCATCCATTAACCTGATGATGTAATTTAGCTGCACTAAGTTAATATCAACCATTAACACTAATACAGGCTCTTCAATGCTAGCAAAGGTTTCGCATTCAACCGGGAGCGGTACGGTCATCACTAATGAATGCTGACGATCATAATCAAAGCTTTGGTCCTCTATATACACACGCTTTTTGCCCTGACCCACAATCAACACTCCCTGGGAATAGCATAATGGCCCTCGAGAGGCATACTGAGAGCCACGAAACATACGTACCCCAGCCAAATGAGTATTATTAACCCCTTCTTTTGGTGCAAGCTGTGCCATTAATGTTGCTATCTCATTCATACCCTTCCCCCTAAAAAACCATTGCATCGATACTACCAAAAAAGCAGTAAAAGGCATTAAAATAATCAATAAATAGTCATATAATAACGATATAGATAGGAATAGGCATGAACACGATAGTTCTGTGTATGTTTATTTTGACGAAAAGGATTATCATAACCACATGATTTATTGTTGCTGTTGTGTATCAAAAATCGGTATACACAATAAGCCACTTATTTGTTTCACCGTTAAACCAAAAGGCCCCCATTATGCTTAATTTTGATTATCGTAACCCTACTCATGTTGTTTTCGGTAAAGACCGTATCGCAGAGTTAGACCAACTGGTCCCAGCAAATGCTCGAGTATTAATCACTTACGGTGGCGGCAGCGTACAACGTTTCGGCACACTAGATAAAGTCAAAGCAGCATTAGGTAACCGCACAGTATTTGAATTTGGCGGTATTGAAGCTAACCCTAAGTACGACACACTCATTAAAGCCGTTGAAGTTGCTCGTAAAGAAAACATCGACTTTTTACTCGCTGTTGGTGGTGGTTCAGTGATGGACGGCACTAAATTTATTGCCCTGGCAACTCAGTTTGATGGCGATACCACGACATTGCTGCATCACGGCTTCACGCCTGTTCCAGTAGCAAATGACAAGGTTATTCCTCTTGGTGTTATTGCTACCCTGCCAGCTACGGGTTCAGAAATGAATGCCTTTGCTGTCGTCAGTTATCAAGGTGGTAAATTCCCAGTAAACCACCCATGTGCTTACCCAACATTTGCCATGCTAGATCCTGAATTAACCTTCAGCTTACCAAAAATTCAAGTCGCAAACGGTGTTGTTGATGCGTTTGTACATGTGCTTGAGCAATATGCGACTTACCCAGTTGATGCTCGTGTACAAGACCGCATGGCAGAAGGTATTTTGCGTACCCTCATTGAAGTTGGCCCAATCACAGTTGAAGAGCCAACAAACTATGATGCTCGTGCAAACTTAATGTGGAGTGCGACATCTGCCCTAAACGGCATGATAGGCACAGGCGTTCCATTAGATTGGTCTACTCACATGATTGGCCATGAACTAACCGCACTTTTCCATATAGACCATGCACAAACGCTAGCGGTAATATTGCCATCACTATGGCGTGTGTTGAAAGAACAAAAACACGCTAAGTTAGTACAATATGCAGCACGCGTTTGGGATATTACTGAAGGTGATGAAGTTAGCCGTGTAGATCAAGCCATTGATAAAACAGAGGCTTTCTTCAAGCAAGTGGGTTTACCGGTACGTTTACGCGATCATGGTGTCACTCAAGAGCAACTTTCGCTAGTCGTCGATGCATTAGAAGCACACGGCATGACAGCACTGTCTGAAAGCGGCAAAGTCGATTTGGCCACCAGCCGTAAGATTTTAGACATGGCGTGGTAATGAGCTTGTAATCGAAACAACATTTGGTTGCTTCGACTTAACCTCAACTAAAAAGGGCTTAACAATGACATACATTGTTAAGCCCTTTTTGATTGACCTGTCTTTCTACGCTAATGCGGCGTCACATTTGAAAATAAATTCATTATCACCACACCAATCAGAATAAAGCCCATGCCCACCAGCGCACCTAAATCCAACTTTTGACCGTACATCACCCAAGCTATTAAGGTAATAAGCACAATCCCAAGGCCTGCCCAAGTCGCATAAGCAATACCGACAGGGATCCCTTTTAATGCCAAAGAGAGAAAGTAAAAAGACAACACATAGCCAACAACAACGATGATTGAAGGTGCGACTTTAGTAAATCCATCACTGGCTTTAAGCGCTGAAGTGGCTAACACTTCCGTTAAAATAGCCACACTTAACAATATCCAACTTTTCATTTTTACTTTCTACGCAGACAAAACAGCTGCGGAGTATAAAGGCTAAGTAATAAAAAAACAGCTTTCGATTTTAGGACGGTTACTTAACTCTAGACATGGCCAATCGCGACTATCTCTTGTATTTACGTTGACTATCGGTTTATGTTGTTAATATGTTAACTGACATTACACCTATTTGACGGTGTAATAATACTTAAATGATATTAATGATTGGACTTGGTGGTTAAGTGCAGGGACTTACAGCTGTTTTTCTATTTGCATTGGTATCGATCTATTCGATGCATATGCCTGCAACCGCGGCTAAGTTAACAGCCCAAGAAGAGGCGACACAACAAACCAGCTTAACATTAGAGCAATGTAAAGCCCGTATAAAACAGATTTCCCCTCAAGCCAGCCTGAGCTTTTGCAGCCAACAGCTCAAAATATTAGATATTGATAAATACCCCATCATCGCCGCCAAGTTACAACTTATCTTATATGATATTAACCAAGAGTTAGGTGACAAAGTCGCTGCGGAACAAATGCTTGATGACGTTAAAAATAGCGCTGCTTTTACTCAAAATATCGAAATTCAATATCTTTGGCTACGTAAGAAAGCCGCTGAAAAACTTTATAGAAAGTCCTATCAAGAAGCTAAAACCTTATTTGAACAAGCTTTTAGCATTGCTAAAGCCCAAGAGTCTGAAATTTGGCTGGCGAAAAGCTATAACGATTTAGCACTAACTGAACAGTATTTGAATCAATATGACAAAGCATTAAGTTACTACCAGAAGAGTTTAGCGATTAAAGAGGCGTTAGGTAATGACTTTTATACTGCGATAACCCTCAACAATCTTGGTTTGATCTATAAAAAGCTCGAAAAATTTAAAGAGTCCCAACGCTATTTTGAACTATCACTTAAACATTATTTACGCTACACCACTCATAATGTAGATCTTCATGTTATCGGTTATATGTCACATCTCTACGGAAATCTTGCTGAGATATATAATATAAACAATGAATTCAATAAGAAAAATTTCTACAGTAATAAGGTCATCGAAGCGTACAACGATAACCTTGTCGGTGATGACAGGCTTTCTGCGTTAATTAATGTCGCGACGATCCATATCAATGCCAATGAATTTACTCCAGCCTTAAATGTCGCCGACACATTATCGGAATATTTAACCCGCGACGACCATTCGTTTCATGATGTAATTTTCTATTTAAAAGCCCAAATAGCAACACATCAAAAAGATGCGACTCAAGCCATAAAATTTATTGAAAGTGCAATGGACTATAGCGACACGAAACAAGACTCATTGCAAAAAATGAACATTTATCACTATGCTAGCGAATTATATTATGACAATGGCCGCCCCTACGAGTCTCTGGTTTATCTAAAGAAATATCAACAGTTACACGAAGCCTTATTGAAAAAAAAATACAGTGAGAACATTACAGTCATTCAAAGCGACATAGAGAATGAACGCGTGCAACGAGCATTAGCAGAAGAGCAAGTTGCCAGTCAGCAGAAGAGCCAAAAAATAGATAAGCTACTTAATTTAATCCTTGGCATTACCAGTATTGGCTTGTTAATTGGCTTTATTGTGAGCTTTTATATTTATAGAAAACGTAAAACCCAGCAGCATTTAATGACCATAATCGAGTCGCATAAACAGCAATTATTTTTATTATCTAATGACGATATAACAGAACAAGACGACACCCAACAGCAGGCAACTTTGCCATTGTCAGCGTCAGAATTAACGGCTTCATTTGCTGAGTTATTAGTGAATACGATGATTGATTGCATCAGTATTTGGGAGAAAAGCACTAAAACTAATAAAGTAGAATTAGCCGACAGAAGCCAAATTTGGACGATATCTATCGATTCCGGCCGTCTAAGAACACGCTCTTTAGATAAATACCTACACGTAAAAAAATTACCTGATAATCCACGGTGGCGTAATGTGGTTAAAACATGTCACTTCATCTTGTCTGAGTGCAACTTGTCTAACGATGATAGAACATTATTGACCTCGCACCTTGACCAAATTATGCAAGTGATCAAGAGCGAGTCTTTAGGCGTAACGTAATTGACTAATTTTGCGGCTTACCCACCTTTTTTAAGTAATGGTTGCTGTAGTTTTATCTCGCGAACACTGTCTCTTACTACTGGCTTAAGTACATTTTTATACACACAACTAAACGTTAATCCTTCAGTCAATCGGTAATCACTTTGTTGTGCTGTCGCAGGATTAATCCCCACTAAAAAGCTATTAGGCGCAATAAACTTGGGCATTAGATTATTATTTTGATCTTTGATATTAATCGAAGCATAAGCATTACACATCGACACAGCCACAAGCCCTGCAATATTGATTCGATTTGTCACGCTATTAAGATCGGGTGAATTAACATTATTGTCTTGTAGCTTCGTGAATGGGTCTATCACACCATGAAAGCCCCCTAAATCATCTATTTCGACTTCCGGTTGCAGAAGCTGACGAGTGTTCATCGATTGCGACGCAGCTACATGATCATTATGTAATGTCAGTTGTTTACTCATCATCCATTTTTCAATATCAAAGTACTGAGCACGATAATGATACTGTTTAATCATATCCATCTCGCTCAGTTCAAAAGTGATTTCGGTTTTAATCGCGGCACTGACAGGCGTGAGTTCATTAAATGCAAGTTGGTGCGCAGATGCGCTACCAGCACAACTAAGCAGAGTGACTAGGGGTAATATGTATTTCATAAAATATCCTTTTTAGAATGAATGCATCAACTTAGACGCTATGCATTTCCATTTTTATAGTCTACTAAATACTAGGGTAAACTTGGGTAAAACACAAAACGCCCCCTTTTTAACCCTCTAACTTTGCTGACTTTTTTATCTTAACTGTTAGTTTTAAATCAGCTTAAGTCATTAAGCATGCTTCAACATTTTACTAACCAGAATAAGGAAAGTCAGGATGAGTATACTCAAAAAAACATTAATCAGTATGTGTCTAATGAGTGCATCAACAATAGTTTGTGCAACCCCAATAACCGCTAACGTCACAGCAGATAACGATTTCATTGTGGTACATTCACCAGGTAATGGTAGTACACCTACAGTGGTTTACCGTGGGGCCAATGGCAGTAATTGGAAAAAGATAGAATCACTCAAGTTTGATATCGACAACTCAGCACAATCACTAGAAACCTGTTCAGTGAGTGTTATTGCGTGGGGGGATGGTGCAGTATCACAAGGTATGGCAGCCATCTTTAAGGGTGATAATACTATTTATACAGGCTCTGGGCACTTTAAGGCATATCAATCAACGACTCCCTCATCCGGTTGGGCACAAACTGGAGGGCCTAATGCAAGTCAAATTAATGCATTAATTGCAGGTTCTTTAGCTAATGGCCAATCGCCTTACCTGTTGCCTGGTTCTGTAGCAGGAGGCACCTCACCCTGGGGAACCATGAACTTCCCTCTCGCCAGTAATGTTAATGCGAATAATTTCCGCTGGGCTTGGTCGACAAGTAATTTAGCCAAAAAAACCTATTCTGTATTTACCGCTGCCTGTGGGGATATCGTTGATGCTGCACAGGTTGCAGTCAATATGCCAGGAGAACACTTCCAATGTTATGGCGTGCAGAAAGGAGATGCCCTTCGCGAAGAAACTATTATGATAGAAGATCAGTTTGGTAAAACACGTGCCGTTTTGGGTAAGCCAGTATTGTTATGTAACCCTTCAAGCAAGATCCACAACGACAAGATGTATAAAGTTCAAAATGAAAAGCGCCATATGGTTTGTTATGACTTAATCAAGCACAGCAAAGTGGGAAACTACAATCTAGAAATCAACAACCAGTTTGCACCTGATCAGATAGTCAATGATCAACGAGAGTTGTTCTGTGTTCCTTCGAGTAAAAAACACTTAAAGCCAGTAAAACCAGGAAAACCCGGTAAGCCGTTCCCAAGAGAAATGAAAAGAGCAGAAATAAAACCATTAAAGCAGCTATAAACCTACATTGATAAAGGGTTATACATAGTCAGTGAGTCCCCTCACTGACTATTTTTTATTGGTGAAAAATAACAAAAATACAAAATACGTTCTTGCGCATAGAAATCTACACGCCCATCTCAATCGCTTTTTTAGGAGTAAAGCTACTGCCTACTGATGCGATAATCACCAAACCAATGGCGGACCATTGTAATAAGGTCAATTGCTCACTTAAAATAATAAAGCCTGCTAATGCCGCAATCGCAGGCTCTAAACTCATTAGCACGCTAAAGGCTTGAGTAGGCATATTACGCAGCGCCACCATTTCTAATGAATATGGCAACGCACTTGATAATACTCCCACTAATAAACCAAGCGGCAATACTTCCCAGCTGATTAACGCTAAACCTTGGCTAACGGCGCCTACAGGCACTAACACAACAGCTGCCACCGTCATCCCGAGGGCAACCGTAATACCGCCAGATGCTTGCTTGCCTGTACGAGTGCCAAATAAAATATACCCAGCCCAACATGCACCCGCCCCCAGAGCCATTAATGCACCAACGACATCAAGCCCTTGCGTACTAGACAAACTGGGCATAAGCAGCAAAATACCCGCAATAGCACAGCCAACCCAAAATAAATCACTTTTACGCTTTGAGCCAAATAATGCCACAGCTAAAGGGCCGGTAAATTCTAGGGCGACGGCAATCCCAAGGGGAATACGTTCAATTGAGAGATAGAATAAAATATTCATCCCGCCCAGGCACAGCCCATAAATAATAATGCTTTGCCAATCTCGGCCCTGAGGTAACGCACGCCAAGGACGGAACACCAACCACAATACGGCCGCTGCAAAACCTAAACGTAACGCCGTAGTGCCTTCTGGCCCCACGATAGGAAAAAGTTGTTTTGCTAAAGAAGCACCAGATTGAATCGTTACCATTGCCAACAACACACTGCCGACAGCAGTAAGAAGTACACGATTGATTTGCATAGAAAAACCCAAAGATAAAAAACGCAATAACGGCATTCTACATGAGCACGTTAAAACCGAGCAGTATTAATTAACAGCATGAACATAAAGGAGCAATGGATAAGGATGCTTAATAGAGGGGCCATATCATTGACGAATCGTAGAAATCCATACGTTTCCTTTTAAAAAAATCAACCACAAAGGAGTAACCAGCTGAAAATTTTTTGAATATAACCACTTGAGTTATAATTAAAAAATTATTGCTAATAAATAAGCAGTTATGGTTAATAACACCAATAACTGCTATGTCTTTAAATTATTAAATGCAAATATTGAAAATTTTCATTTCAAAAATAATAGCCGAACTATTAACGTTTCATTTTTGGATAAGTAAACTCATGGCATTCATTGCAATAAACAACACTCTGCTGATGTTCTTTATGACAATAAGTACATGGTAAATCAGTGCCGTAGTGCAAGCTATCATGCGGATTAGGTTCCACATCATGTCCTGCATTTTTATCCCTTGCGGTTAAGATTGCAACTTCTTCACTTGTACCATGACAAGATTTACATTTACTGACTTTAGGGATCATTTTACGTTTAGCGTCACCATGACAAGCTACGCATTCCACTTTGCCACTACCGTTCGTCATAATCTCTTTGTGATAGTCCTTTATCTGAACTGCATTCGCTGCCGGTATACTTAACAGGCAAGCCAAGATAAGGCTATTAACGATTTTCAACATATTAACTTTCCTTTAGGGGATGGTTGCCCATCCCCATTACTCGGGTTAGTACTGGGCAACAAATTCAGTTGATGCTTTGATATCTGGAGTAAATGGTCGATCAAGCTTTACAAAAGGCACATGTTCACGATAAGCCTTGTACATTTTTGTAGTCGCTTTACCCATTTTCAGTTGAGGTGTTTCTAACTTGCGAAGGTCGATCGCCTGTGTAGAGTGTAGCAACTCAAGACCAAAAATAATTTCAGTATTATCAACAATTTGAATCATATTGTCAGAAGCTAATTTTAGGTTTGTGAATGTATCTTCAATGTTGCCTGCAACAGGGATACCGTCAAAAGAAACCGGCATCGCTAGGTGCTTATTACGAACATGCATATCAACAAAATTTTTCTGAATTGCACCAAAAGCGTGACCTTTGTTCTCTGGTGCACTTAAGAAGCGAGACAATTTAGTGAAATGACTATCTGAAAGATGGATAGTACGCATAACGCTATTGTGCGAAACATGAGTCAAGGCAATATTAACTTGTTCAACTGCTAGCGCGACCGGTAATGGCTCAAAGTTAGTGGTTGGGAAAACGCCACCTTTACCTTCCACTAAGTACTTGGCTACTTGAGGGAATTGAGTATAGTCATTTGATGCGTTAAGTATGACGCCAGGATTATCGTCAGAATGGTTAATCTGTATATTAATCACTTCATCAAGATCAACAAGCGCTTTCTTCACACCAGCAAAGGTATACGCTGTAGTACGGTAACTCAACGGATCCTGCAAAGCTCTTTCATTGTTAAGATCCCATAAATAACTGCCATCCAACTGAGACAATATTTCACTTGTCGCCTCTTTTATGAATGGGAAAGGCCGAATGTCATTCGTTTGCGGTAAAAATGGCGATACATTACCGTTGAGACCTTCAAGACTTAAACTAAATACCGTTGGTGCAACCTTCATTAGTTGTGATGCTTCTTGATAACCTTTCATAGTATATGCAATAGCTACTGAGTTGTTCGATAAAATAGACAGAGCATCTTTACCGAGCGGTTTAAGTGGTTCTACACCTGCGTTTTTCATTGCTTTCGCACTGCTAACCCGCTCTCCTTTATAAAAAACATCCCATTCACCGATCATAGCAAGCCCAACGTGTGAGGCCATTAGAATGTCAGCCTCACCAACTGTACCTAACGAAGGGATTACAGGAGTAATACCTTTATTTAGGTATTCCTTATATATTTCTGCAACATAAGGTTGCACACCAGTGTGACCTGATAAAATTGTATTCAAACGAACAGCCATTGCCACCCGAGTTAGACGAATAGGAACTGGCTCCCCAATCGCTGAACTATGTGCTCGCAATGTACTGTAATTGAAGCTTCTAGATGCCTTAAGAACGTCATCGCTTAATTTTCCATCCGCGGTAAAAAGCTTATGGTCCTTGTTTAAGCCGACACCAACTGTTAGACCATAAACAGGTTTACCTAAACGGGCGGCATCCATTAACAACTCATAAGAAGTGGTTAAGTTTTTTTCAGCATCCGCGTCAATCACGACCTCAGCACCGTCTGCAATAGCCCACGCTTGTGCTTGAGTCATATGCTCGCCATCTAATAGTACTTTGTCCATGGCAAAAGCGCTTCCTGACATCAAACTCAATGCCACTGAAGCTAAAACAATTTGCTTGTAATTCGTCATTTTTATTACCTTTTTAATTTGGTTTATTATACGTTTTTTAAATCAATGCTCTTGGATGCCGCACAAAGTCGACCAGCATTGCGTCCTGTCACTACGCCTTCGGCTACAGCGCAGGCTCCGAGGCGGCTTGCGCCATGGATACCTCCTGTCGCTTCACCTGCTGCATAGAGCCCAAGAATGGGTTGAGTTGTGACTAAATGAAGTACTTGTGACTTGGTATTTACTTTTACACCACCCATGCAATAATGCACTTTTGGCCACATACGTACCGCATACCAAGGTCCTTGATCTAGCCTCATTGCCTCCTGCATTGGGCGACCAAATATTTTATCTACCCCGATATCAACAGCATGATTCCAATCATCAACTTGCTTTATGAGTGCTTTTACTGGGATGTCGTAAAATCCAGCCAATTCTTCGAGCGTATCGGCTTTTTTAATGACGTTATATTTAAGTCCCCAGTCTAAAGTTTGTGCCTTTTGGGCTCCCTCGGCATTAGTCAATCCTACTGGATATACTGGCTTTCCGTTATCATCACGGCGAGTCATAATCGCTTCGGAACGAGCTTTTCTATCAGCAAGTTCGTTGAAGAAACGTTTACCCGTACGAACATCAACCACTATTCCTCTAGGATAGGTCGCAATAGTATTAAATTGAGATGCTGTCCCAAATCCTTTTTCATCAGGTGATGCCCAAGGTCCAAGTTGAATTTGATCAAGATGAATCGGATTAGCGCCTATCAACATCATTTGTTTCAGAGCGTCAGCATTTGCCCCTGGTTGATTTGTTGAGTCTAGTTCGGCTGTTAATTCTGGTTGCTGCATTTGGCGATATTCAATATCACGTCCAAACCCACCTGTTGCCATGATGACACCTTTGCGAGCGCCATAATGAAGAACGTGTCCAGTCCGTTTTTGAGGGAAATAGTAATCCGCACGCACTTCAACACCAATCACTCGACCTGAGTCATCTTTTACAAAGCCCTCGAGTTGGGTTTGAGTCCGCATGTCGATACCAATGGATTTAGCAATTTTAATTAGAGGCCTAATAATACCCGCGCCGGAGCTTTCAATTGTTTGTAAAACTCGGGGAACAGAGTGACCACCAAAATGTTGTACAAAAGGTTTCCATTTCACACCGTAATCAGTCAACCATTGCCACGAATCAGCGGTGCCATTACAAACAAGTTTGAGCATTTCAACATCATTCATACCTCGACCAGCTAACAGCATATCCGCAACCATGGTATCAACTGAATCTTCAATTCCCTCTTCTGTTTGAAGCGGAGAACCAGCAACGGCCATTGCGCCACCGTTGATGGTAGAATTACCACCAAACACTGGCATCTTGTCAATGACCATAACACTCGCCCCCGCTTCTCTAGCTTGAATAGCAGCAGACATACCTGCAAATCCACTTCCAACAACAATGACATCAACAATTTCGTCAAATTCCACTGCTTTAATAGGCGTACAATTGGTGGCAGCTGCTGATTTAACAACTCCAGCACTTAGTCCTGCAATGGCTAGTACAGCTGTTCCGGTTACTATTTGTCGCCGGGTATAACACAGGTCTTTTTCTTTACTCATTACATAAACCCTTATTACTATTTTTGGTTGCTAGATACTTAATTTAAATAAATATCACTTATGAAAATTCCGTACTTAAATTTGTCGTTATTGACCATTATTAAGCAAATTAATATATAAAGTATTACCTAGCATTGAATGTGCCAATTGGTGATTTAGCTTTAATTAGTGAGGATTTATGAAGTCAGACCTAATTTCACGACATTCAAACATTAACGATCACGAAATATCAACAAAAACCAAATAGCATGGATGCAATCAACTAGAATGAAATTATCATTAAGGCTTAATATAAAAGCCTTAAAGTAAACCCTAAAACAAGTAGAATGAAGACTTGCCACTTGAAAAATATAAATCGATAATTAGAAATTAATATAGCCATACAGACTTTACCTTTAAGTACTACATGCATATTAACTCCAATACCAAACATATTATTTACTCAATTAGATATAAGAACTTTATTTAAAAATAGAATGTCCTTGATAGATCTTGCTTCCAATTATTTTTTAACAACCAATCATCACCTAAAAAATTATACTTTTCTTATAGCTAGCAATGTTTTTTATTGGACAAATTTCATTTTAACTTTTGTACCACAACATCTATTATTAGAAATAGTAGCCAAAGTTAATATTGAAGCGTTTATCCCAACCGTTACCCATTTCAGGTAAACCTACATGGTCATTATTCTCAGTTGAGAAGGTCATGTTTTTACCCATAATAAAGTCAATCATTGTATAGGTCGCACCTGCTGAAATGGCACAACCAGTTACGTTTTGATAACTATCATCATAACTCTTATCTGCTACATCAGGAGTCATCATGCCATAGTCGTTATAGCACTTAACGCTGCCAAAAGAGGTTTTAAACGTTTTTGCTATATTAAAACTATAAACTTGGCCTTTTGTCGCTACAGGATATTGCCAACCAACCACTGATACACCTATTTGATTAGGATCCTCAGCATCTGCTGCATCAAACTCATACTGCATTGCCTGCAATTGAACATTCCAATCTTTATAACGAGTCTCCATATGCGCAGCAAATGCATATCTATCACCATTATTTTCTGTTTTCGCATTATAAATTTGACCTACTTCAACGGACGCACCAAAGGTCGTAGATCCTCCTTGATGTTCCTTAGTATAAGTCTGTCGGACGTTTAATGAGTTAGTTTCTTCATTGTTATATTCAACGTCGTTAATAGTACCGGTATAGAGATCGGTCCCATAACGTTTGTTTTCACTCGCACCATACTCTGCATTTTTATAAAACGCTAAGTCAGTATGCCAGCCGTCTTTCTCATATACAGCCTTAATACCAACATCATGGTCGTCTTCGAACCCCAGGTAATATGGTAAGCCAAACCACCAGCTATTGGATATAAAACCAGGATTACCAAAAGGAACCTTATTTATACCCAATTGTAGCTGCCAATCAGGACTTATTTCATAAATTCCATAACCATATTTAATAAAATTAGTTGATTTCGTGAAACGATATTCTGCTGCAAGTCCCCAATCGCCTTTCTGCCCTTTGAATACTAAGGTAGCAGTATCAAAGGTAAAGTCGCCGACTTTATCTTTACTTTTATCATCGTAGTCACGATACGCATAGTTAACACGCACAGAACCACCTATATTAATACCATCGTCTTGAGCCTGAACGTTTGTTACATTTCCGGTAAATAAAATAGCTGTAGCGACTGCGGATAACATAAATATGTTTGAATTCTTCATCATCAATTCCTAATAACTCTTACTAAATATATAACTTATTAAATATGCTCCTGTATTAACTAGCATATCCGATAGTTCATTTTATTTTATTTTACTATTGTTAAATCATTACTAACGCAGAAGAGTATTATCTGCCTCACCTCAACAAGCAGAAATCATGCCAAACAACAATTGATAGTATTAATAAGCCATTAACTTGAACTCACGCACTTAATCACGAAATATCAAGACTTATTATTAGGTATTAAACGAAATATAACTAACTCTCATTAATACAAAGTAAGCTTATTGTAAATAATATATCTAGAATGATGTTGATTTGTGACTTGCATCACCATAAACCACTAAATTTTACCATTCCCAACCAATATTTATTTGTTCAATAATTTTATAACACACCATCGAAAAGACTAACAATTAAGCCATCACGCGGTTCATTCACAGAGAGTTAGGTTAGATTTCTATTTATTGTTTCAATAATTAACTTTTCTATTGATTATTAGATCTCATCAACAGAATCACGATATATAACGATTTATAATAGTTTCATAATTGAGAATAGAGGACGGTAAAAAATGGAACAAAACTTTTACTATATAGCTACACAAAACTTATGTAGCAGCCTTCAACTAGAAAAGTCCTTACAAACCTATTTTAACTATGTCAAAAATTACCTTCCTATCGATGGCATCTACCTAAACATCTATCGCCCTGAGTACCGCGATATTCAATTTATTGCCCACGTTAATAGTTCTGATTCCGCGACGATTGAAAAGAGAGTACCGGTAAATCAAGACATGTGTAATGCCCTTAATGCACAAGACTGGCCGACATCTAGAATTTATAATGATATAACGCTAGATGATGTCACTCACTTTGTAGCACCTCAGGTTATTCCTGAAATTAAATCGGTCATAATGCTACGAATGATTTCTGGTAACACCCATCTGGGAGTGGTTGGTTTTTACTCGAAAGATACAGGGGTTTTCAATCAAAGGCATGCTGATATGATTACCCCACATATGCATATTTTTTCTATGATTACAGCTTTTAACCTCAAAGGTCGCAATTTACTTAAGGAAAACTTAATTATAGTAAAACAAAACCAAGAGTTAAAACGAACTTTAGATATTGCTAATGGTGTTGTCGGTTTTCATTCGGGCTTGAAGCAAATCATGAAGCAAGTTGAGTCTATTGCTAAACTTAATACCACTGTCTTGATGTTAGGTGAAACAGGTTGCGGTAAAGAAGTGATTGCCAATGCGATTCACGAATTATCATTACGCGCAGAAAAACCCTTTGTTAAGGTCAACTGTGGTGCGATCCCTGACACATTAATTGACTCAGAGCTCTTTGGTTACGAAAAAGGTGCTTTTACCGGTGCTGAAACTCGTAAATTGGGTTATTTTGAACAGGCTAATGGCGGCACAATTTTTTTAGATGAGATAGGTGAGCTCCCTTTAAACATCCAAGTGCGGCTGCTTCGGATTCTACAAAATGGTACGATAACTCGTGTTGGTGGCCATGAAAGCATACAGTTAAATATACGAGTTATAGCGGCCACCCATAGAAACCTGAAGGAAATGGTTATCTCTGGGGATTTTCGAGAAGATTTATGGTATCGCATCGCAATTTTTCCAATTGAAATCCCCCCTCTTAGAGAACGCAGATCTGATATCCCATTGCTTGCTTTGCATTTTATAGAAGGTATTATCGCAAAATTTAATCTCGTTGATTTACCTCGTATTACACCTGATCAATTAGGTATATTGAGCGAGTACCACTGGCCTGGTAATGTGAGAGAACTGATTAATGTACTCGAACGAGCTATAATTGATAACCCGAAGGGACCTTTAGATTTCAGTTTTATCACTCCCGTAGAGTTGGACTTATCCTCTGAGAATCAACTCCCAACCATTATCGTAGATCCCAATTATGCAAGTGATAAAATAATTCCATTGGAACAAATGACAAAGAAATATATTACTCATGCCTTGAACCTTACTGGAGGAAAGTTACATGGTCCTGGTGGCGCAGCTGAATTGCTTGATGTAAATCCAAACACCTTGCGGAGCAAAATGAAAAAACTTGGGATCAGCTAGATTTACTGATAACAGTATTTAATCTGCAAGAATATGTGGAATTTGACTCAACTACAATACCCAGTAAAATCAACGGCTTACTTGCAAGTGTATATAATAATAAATCAATAGTTATTGGTAGTAAACGTCATGATAAACACTTAATAAATTCAATTTTGCTATTAGAAATAGAGCCATTGTTTTCATAACCACAGATATGATAACCACTGGCAATAAGCATATGTAACATGTTGGGAAACTGATTCATGGACTTAACCTTAATCGCTTTAAATCCTTGCGCAACAGCCCAAGACTCTTGCAACCGGCGCAACTGAGAGGCGACTTTCATTTCTCGGTGTTGTGGTGCAACACCGCCAAGCCAACTGTAAAACTCATCATGATTGAGCGAGTAGCCCACTTTAAAACCTATGGGCGTTGTATCGCATTTAGCCACTAAAATTAACGCGTTTTTACCCGTAAGACGCTCGGCTATTGTGGTTGCCGTGATGCTATTGTCAAACTCAGGCACTAATCTAAGTACCGCGACAATATCGTCTACCGTACCTTCAACAAACTGATAAGCCATAATGCCCTCTCTTTAATTCACCAACCAACTATGCAATAACCGACCAGGCATAACGGCAAACGTGCCCGCAACGATTAACCCACCACAATACAAAATAATCATGCTGCGCTTATGACCATTAACATTACCTTTTTTAATATATATACCCAAACAACCTGAAGATGCTCGATTTCAGCAAGAATTTACACGCGTTTAGGCAAGGCATTGATTGCGGGGAATGGTCGTTCCCTTTCCAAAATCAATAACACAGCATAAACGCGTGTAAAACTTGCCCTTTGGGAGTTTCACCGTGTTCCCACTACGTTGTTGCGCTAATTTATAAGGTACCTACATTACCGCATTAACGCGCCTAGTATTGAAAACACGGTGAAGCTCTGAAACACGGATCTTCAAGTTGATTGGGTATAAATACCCTGCAGGTACCGCGTAAAGTGTCAGTAAACTGAGTAAATGAATATAACCAAAATGATTAAAAAATAACGTACCTAATTGTGCTGGCATCAATAAAGACACAATGGCGGTAAACAACATTAATAGCATATAAATTTTGCCTAATGCTTTATGTCTAGGTGTACCTTTTCGAACCATCAGCAAATAGGTACCAATGAAAAATGCTGGAACGACTGTGACTAAATGCAGATAAGCTAAATGAACATAATCCATACTTTTTATTCCCTTAAAAATAATACTTGTTGGTCACATGATGCTAAAAGAAGGTGATTGTCGTTAGTACTTATTAGCAGTAAAAGTAGCAGTAAAATTAACAGTTATATGAGTGGGTCCTAAAGCTTGCATTCGTAACATATGTTTGGAACCGGTTCTAAGATAATGCACTAGGCCATCATGAAGCAACAACAGCAAGGTGACATCTTCCAGCAAACCACAAGTAGTGATGTAAAGTCGCCCGGTTTTCGTGACAGTCATCTGATACCCTGCACGCCATAAAAAACACCCCGAGCCTTGAGGTTCGGGGTGTCTGCAAATTAGCCATTTTTAGTAAAGCAGCCCTGTTGTATTATTTACCAAGCGCTTGATGAAATGCCTTAATAAAGCCATCATAATCTTCAATTTGCGGCATATGACCTAACCCTTCAAGCTCGATTAAGGTTGAACCTTTAATTAACTTATGAGCATTAACGCCAAGCTTTTTGTAATCACCTAAGGTTCTGGTTACACCTTCTTTTAACCAACCACGACCAGGTCCGGTTTGATCTCGAGTGCCTATAATGAGTACCGTTTCACTGGTTATTTGCGAAAATCTATCGACAACATTTTCTGAGAATATTGCCCCATAAGTGAGGGCATTATTCCAAGCAACAATAGGCCAATCATCGCCTGCTAACATCCCTTGCATGGGTACTAATAATTTCTCATATTCATCAGACCATTTACCGTCGTAATAATTGGCTTTTTGGTAGTTTCTTGCTTTATCGACGCTTGCGGCTAGCTCATTTTTATAGAAAAAGTTTACGTCTTTAAATTGCACATATCGACTGTAATCTTCTAGGCCAATGGGGTTAATCAAAATGAGCTTATTAACTGCGCTTGGGTAATTAACCGCAAATGTTGTCGCTAACATGCCGCCCATAGAGTGGCCAACAAGATCAAACGTGTTGATGTGTAAGCTGTCTAATAACGATTTAGTATTTAAGGCTAATTGACCAAAACTGTATTGATAATACTCAGGCTTGGTTGATTTACCAAAGCCAATTTGATCAGGAATAATCACTCGGTAGCCATTAGCTAATAGATCGTTTGCGACCTGCTCCCAGTAGTAGCCGGAAAAGTTTTTGCCATGTAACAGCACAATGACTTTTTTCGCGTCTTTAGCACCTATATCCATATAGCGCATCGCTAAATCTTTGCTTTGCGAATTAAAATTAAACGTCTGCACTTCAAATGGATAGTCAAACCCGTCCAACTCTTTATTGTATTTAACAGGTTCTGCGGCAAATACAGGTGCTAACACCGTAAATAGGCTCAATAATACTAAATAAAAACGCTTCATCTTTATCTCACTCAAAGAAATAATACATCACTAAAAACTCAAAGTAGCAGTCACTTACATCTATTACAACATCGTTTTATTCATCTGTTGAACTACATTTCTTGGCGAACTTGGCCATAAGCTAACATTGCAAATAAGCCGGTACCGCCAATAATGTTACCCAATAACGTTGGGCCAATATGATGTGACCATGCAGTGAAAAAACTTAACTCGCCATTGAGCACTAAGGTAAATATTTCATTAGAGCCCGCAATAACATGAGTAAACTCGCCTGCGGCAATTAACCAGGTAAACATGATTATCACCAGTAACTCAGACCCTTTTGCAGAAGGGAGCATCCACACCAAGGCAGCAATAAAAAATCCAGCCGGAATACCACGCAATAACGATTCGGATGGCGTTAGCTCCGCCACATGGCGCGATATCTGTAATATCGCGCTAAATATATCTTCCGTTAATATTCCACCATGTACCACCATAGCAGCAGTAAAGAATGTGCCGACAAAATTAGCTCCTAGCACCACAGCCCATAAACGCGCAGTGCATGCTAGTCTTTGCTTAGAAGGGTTTGCCAGTAACGGTAAAATCACGGTAATGGTATTTTCGGTAAATAATTGCAGCCTGGCTAAAATCACCAATACAAAACCAAAGGTATAACCCAGGCTTTCAATCAACGATAGATAAGGATGATCGCTACCAAGATTGCTACGGATAACTGCTTCTGCTAATACCGAAGATGAAATACCGATACCGGCAGCAATACCTGACCACCATAGAGACAGCATCGGCCGCTCTAATTCTTCTTGCCCTTCCCTGAGTATGATTGAGTACACGGTTAACGAAGAAAGGCTGCTATTTTCAGCTACGGCTTCACGCTCGGAGTCAGTTAAGGCGATTTCTGATGTGGTAGCTTCGTGCTCCCGCGTTTCGCGTTTAACCGCTTTGTGGTTAGAGTGCATATTCGACTTTGCCGCAAGGGGCTTATCAGATTGAGTGGGTCCATTTTGTGTCATATTGTTATCCTTTTCGGCGATAAACGTAAGACTTGCTGAACGTTCAATGTTGTTCTATCCGCTAAGTCCAACAGCTGCTGCGATGGCGCTTAATTCACATTTTTAGGTAATAAGTTGTAAGCATTCCTGACAGTATCATAACCATATTGCCGCTCTAACTTACGGACTATAAAGTGGCCTCTGGCCATGTCTTGAAAATGATCAATAAACAAAGTGTTAATGATGGCTCCACCCGCGGCGCCAATGGCTGGTATGGCTTGAGCAGCGGCTTTTTGGGTGACTTGCACGCCAAATTTTTCAGCGATATTACTGACGAGTTTAACGAGAAGAGGCGCCGCTTCATCTGTTACGCCTTTTTTAACCATAAACTCAGCCGCTTCTGACACCGATTTAGCCAGAGCAGCTCTTACCGCAAAATAACCTGATTCACTGCTGTCGTCAAAATCGCTCGCGCCGCCTAAAGCAAACACTTCTAGACAAGCCATTTTAGTGTCTAACGAGGTAATTAACTCACCTTCACTGCGGGCAATATCGGCAATAGATCGCAACATAATAGAAGTTGAAACTGGAAGTTCAACTGCAATCGCAGCTAAACCAAAAAAACCACCCATACCACCACTCACCGCAACACCCAGTTTATGCCAGCGATTAGATGACGCTTCTCCAGGAATATCTTTCATCGTAAAAATAGCGGCTTCTGAGGCTTTCATTAACGACTTTTCAGTCACTTTAGCGATATTTCTATTCCAGTTGTCTGGCAATAACGCTAAGCCCTTTTCAATCGGCGTACCGATAAAATTCGTTATTTTGACCGCCAAGCCAGGGTTTTCTAATAATGATTTGGCCATTGCCAACTCTTTTTGATGTGGCGCTGAAATATTCACTTATTCCCCTTAGCAATAAATCAATGCACTCCAATAGATCTTTCCCTGACCAGCTTTACACATCCAAACGCATTAGAAGCAAAAGCTATCTGACAACTTCAATTTTAACCTCAATGACCCCTGCCGAAAGATTGCCGATACTGCTGAATGCCGACTTGGAGAGGTCGATAATCCGCCCTTTTACAAAAGGACCGCGATCATTAATATTAACGATAACACTTTTACCATTGGCAGTATTCGTGACTTTAACATGCGCACCAAAGGGTAACGTTTTATGGGCAGCAGTTTTAAGGTTGTGTTGGTATAAATCGCCATTGGCGGTTTTATTATTTTGATGACGATCAGAATAATATGAAGCTTGACCGTAATCAGTAAAACCTATTCGGTCACCGCTATCTGACTGGATTGTTGAACAGCCAACCAGAAGTAATGAAAATGAAAACAGGAATAATATTCGAGAAATGGTAACCATGTTTTATCTTATTGTGTGTTCACATAACGAGCCAACGCTATCACTCGCTTTGTCGTGTCATTATGTGATGAACAGTAACCGACTTTGAATAGTGATTCAAATTAAACTCTCCATGAAACTTATACTGATACCACAATAAAAAACACCTTGCGAGTTAGCCCCACAAGGTGTTTTAGATTAACAATAGTCTGGTGAATTCACACCGCTACAGCTGAATTACTCTTTGTATTTTAGGGTGCCATCGGCTTTGATTTCGTCGTACCACACATTGTGGTGCTGCGAAGCCCAGTTTTCGTCACAATAGCCCGATACCATACACTCCATACCGCCTTCGCTGAGTACAGTCGCCATCCAAATGTGCACGATGGTAAACGCAATTAAAATAACTGCACTCACCCCATGTACAAGTAAAGCGATCATAGACAACTCGCGTGGCAAGTCGAGCGTAGGGAACACTAGCATGACCCCTGTTGCACTAATGCTAAGACCAAAAATAGCTAAGGTCCAGAACCACATTTTTTCACCCGCGTTAGCAAAACCACTGTCTGGGTGTTTGCCTTTAAACGGGCCAAAGTTAATGTAGCCACCGACCACTAAAAACCATTTTAAATCGTACATTTTAAAGGTTTGTAACGGCATCCACTTGATTACACATAATAGCCAAGACACCATAAAAATAGGTCCAGACCAGTCATGGGTAAACTTACAGAAGGCGATAATACCTGCCCAAATGCCGTCACCGACATAAGGAGCAAGGAAATGCCGCCCAAGCATAATGACCAAACCCGTTAACATAAGCGTTAGGCAAGATATTGCCATAACCCAATGCAACCAGAGGTCAGCTTTGCTCCAACGAAGTACCATTTTACCTGAAAAGCCTTTACTCAGTTTTGATGGACCATTAACGAAGTAAAACACTAAAAAGGCAGCAAAAACGCCGACTATGGCTAAGCCTAGTGCGGGTTTTAAGTAAGTATTTCGCAGTATCTTACCTTCATTGCCTGCGACATTGATAAGTACATCAGCATCTAAGCCTTTGTCTGTACTGTATCCCGGTTCGCCGGCTTTAACTGCGCGCCAGAGATCTGCATCGCTGGTTTTAGACTTTGCTTGTTGTTGGCTAGATTGTTCATCCGCGGCATACACCGGTGATGTAACCAACCCCAATCCCATACACAGAACCAACAGAGCAAACATCCTGCGCAGTGATTTGTTTAACGTTAAAGTTAACATTGTCACTCCTTATATGGCTGCGAACTTAATCGCAGCACATGCTCTGGTTAGATCATTTCGCCGGTTTTAGGGTTGTAGCCCCAAATCACATTTGGATTACCGCGTGATGCCATACGTTGACGGTAAATGTCAGACACAATGCCTGCATCGCCCGCAAGTAACGCTTTGGTTGAACACAACTCGGCACACATAGGTAATTTACCTTCTGCGATACGGTTAGAACCGTATTTTAGGCGCTCTGCTTCTGAATGATCTTCTTCAGGGCCACCTGCACAGAAAGTACATTTATCCATTTTGCCACGGCTACCAAATGCAGTCTTTTTAGGGAACTGCGGTGCACCAAACGGACAAGCATAGAAACAGTATCCACAACCGATACACGTATCTTTGTTGTGTAACACTATGCCGTCTTCGGTACGGTAGAAACAGTCTGCAGGGCATACTGCCATACAAGGTGCGTCGGTACAGTGCATACACGCCACTGATATTGATGCTTCTCCTGGTTCACCATCGTGAAGGGTCACCACGCGGCGACGTTGAATACCCCACTCTAAAGCAGAGTCGTTCTCGTTTTTACAAGCTGTGACGCAACCGTTACACTCGATGCAGCGTTTGGTGTCACACAGAAATTTCATGACTGCCATAATGGCTTATCTCCTCATCAAGTGTTTAGGCTTTGCTGATCTGACACAAGCTAGACTTAGTCTCTTGCATCTGAGTCACAACGTCATAGCCATAGGTCATTACGGTGTTAGCGGATTCGCCAATTACGTAAGGTACTGTGCCTTCTGGGTAGTTTTTCTCTAGGCTCTTGCCTTCAAATACACCCGCAAAGTGGTACGGCATAAAACATTCGCCAGCAATAACACGTGGTGTCACCATTGCTTTAACGGTAATTTTTGCCCCTTCTGGACTGTGAACAAACACGTCATCACCATCACGTAAACCGCGATCTGCAGCATCTGCTGGGTTGATCTCGATAAACATTTCTTGCTGAAGTTCAGCAAGCCATGGGTTACAACGTGACTCTTCACCACCACCTTCGTACTCAACCAAACGTCCGGTTGTAACGGCAAGTGGATAGTCGGTAGCAAAATCCTTATCTTGAATGGTTTTATAAAGTGTTGGTAGGCGCGCCACCATACGGTCTTCATACGTTGGGTACTTAGCCACCAAGTCACGACGTGGGGTGTACAGTGGTTCGCGGTGTAATGGAATGTCATCAGGGAAGTTCCATACGATACAACGCGCTTTAGCGTTACCGTAAGGGATACAACCATGCTTAATTGCCACACGTTGAATACCACCAGAAATATCAGTTTTCCAGTTTTGTCCTTCTGCTTTAACTTTTTCTTCAGCAGTTAGATCGTCCCACCAGCCAAGCTGTTTAAGCATGTCGGCAGTAAACTCTGGGTAACCGTCTTGAATTTCAGATCCTTTCGAGAAAGAGCCTTCAGCAAGAATGTTATTGCCTTCATGTTCCACACCATAACGCGCGCGGAAGTTACCACCACCGTCTTTAACTTCACGTCCTGTACGGTACAAAATTTGTGTACCTGGATGTTTGTTTTCTGGTGTGCCCCAACATGGCCAAGGTAAACCATAGGTTTCGCCTTTAGCTGGGCCGCCGGGCGCTTCAAGTGAGTTAACGTCGAAAGTACCCCAGTTTTCTTGGTGCATTTTCAAACGCTCTGGGCTTTGACCTGTGTAACCAATGGTCCACATACCCGTGTTAAACTCGCGAGTGATATCTTCAATCAATGGTTCATCACCATTCACTTTAATCTGCTTACAGAATTGCTCTGCAACGCCCCACTTTTTGGCCAATTTATACATGATGATATGATCAGGTAATGACTCAAATAATGGTTCGATAACTTGCGAACGCCACTGCAGTGAACGGTTAGACGCAGACACTGAACCATAGGTTTCAAACTGCGTTGATGCTGGTAATAAATACACCCCATCTTGGCGTTCGTGCATCACACCGGCCATGGTTGGGAATGGATCGACAACCACAACGGTATCCATTTTGTTGAGTGCTTCTCGCACTTCACGGCCACGGGTTTCGGTGTTAACTGACTGTCCCCAAAAGAAGCCCAGACGAATATTGTCTTTCTGCGCAATCTTGGTTTTGTCTTCTAACACGCCATCGTGCCAACGTGAACAAGGAATACCTGCTGAGGTTTGTGGGTCTTGACCTAAGTATTGAGCTTGGTCGAAACGACTTTTAATCCAGCTCGGTTCTAAGTCCCATACATTAGCCCAATGGTCCCATGCACCTGACGTTAAACCGTAATAGCCTGGTAAGTTATCAAATAACAAGCCAAAGTCTGTAGCACCCTGTACGTTATCGTGACCACGGAAAATGTTTGTTCCGCCGCCTTCGATACCCATGTTGCCAAGGGCTAGCTGTAAAATACAGTAAGCGCGGGTGTTAGCATTACCAATGTGATGCTGAGTACCGCCCATACACCATACAATGGTGCCTGGCTTAGTTTCAGCCATCATTTTAGCGACGCGATACATTTGTTCTTTTGGCACGCCAGCAACATGTTCAACTTCTTCTGGAGTGTATTTCTTCACTTCTTCTTTAATACGTTCCATGCCGTATACACGTTGAGAAATGAATGAATCATCCTGCCAGCCGTTTTCGAAAATATGCCATAACAAACCATAAATAAATGGAATGTCAGTACCTGGACGAATATGGACATATTCATCAGATTTAGCTGCTGTACGGGTAAAGCGAGGGTCAACGACAATGATTTTAGCGCCGCGCTCTTTACCAATTAAAATGTGTTGCATCGCCACTGGGTGAGCTTCACATGGATTAGAACCAATAAACATCATGCACTTTGAGTTGCGCATGTCATTAAACGAGTTAGTTTGCGCACCGTAGCCCCAAGTGTTTGCAACACCGGCTACCGTGGTAGAGTGACAAATACGAGCAGAGTGATCGACGTTGTTAGTGCCCCACATTGCTGCTAATTTGCGATACATATAAGCTTGTTCGTTTGAAAATTTAGCACTACCCATAAAGTAAACAGAATCAGGACCAGACTCTTGACGAATCGATTCCATTTTGTCGCCTACTTCATTGATGGCTTGATCCCATGATAGACGCTTCCATTTACCACCTTCTAGCTTCATTGGGTATTTTAAGCGTTTTTCACCGTGACCATGCTCACGTAATGCAGCACCTTTAGCACAGTGTCCACCTTGGTTAAATGGATGGTCAAACGCAGGCTCTTGCCCTGTCCACACCCCATTTTGTACTTCAGCATAAACACCACAACCAACAGAACAATGCGAACAAATTGTTCTTTTGACTTCTGTAGGCGCGTTATGTGGTACATCTTTGGCTTCTGCTTTACGCATCATACCTGCACCAAGCATTGATGCTGCGGCAATACCACCGGTCGCCAAACTGGCAGACTTTAGGAATTGACGTCGGTTAAGACCTAAGCCGGACGTTGTTTTAGTCTCGACTGTGTCTGATTTGCGGGTTAATCGCATCACACACTCTCCTTTTGTTATTTACTTAACGAGGCATAGTAGTTACGGATATGCTCTGTTTCGCGATAGTTATTGCCCGTAGGCTCTTGTGTAGACGGTTTAGTCACTTGGGCAAGCGCGGGTGCACTCACACTAGCAACAGCACCTGCCGCACTGCCGAGCGCAAGTGCTTTTAACACTTGGCGACGACCCATGTCGGAAGCTTGCTTTTTCATATGGTCTCCTTGTTGATAAAAAGATGAGGCTAGTTACTGCCACCATCCGGTTTAGTTGATTTGCACAATCTCGTCTTCAACCGGCTCAAGGTCAGCACTACCTGGACAGTTCACCGGAATGTTTAAACTCAGTTGTTCAAATTCATTCGCTTCTGCCTTAAAAAAGGCAAGAGCAAGTTGCGCAACCGCAACGTAAAAATGGGCACTAGGCGTTTTGGCTAAGTTTTCACAAAAACGAATAATCCAGCTACTGATATGGCGTTGATAAAACGCTAATTGTCGGTAACTAGGTGCTTCTAAAATAAGGCAGCCCATCACTTCGCATAATGCGGCGACATGATCTTCAGGCTCTTTAACGTTCTCTTCACGTTCAAACCCTAATTGCATTAAGTCACTGCGCAATGCCGCTAAGGGTTTATCCATAAGTGAACCGGTCATAAACCAACTGCCATAAGGCATAATTTCACCGCTGCCGACGCCCAGGAAAATGGCAAAATATTCATCTTCTAGGGTATCGGTATCACTTTTTTGTGCTGCTTGCTTCAATGCTATCCAGGCATCGCTCATGGCGTTGCCTTCTTCGACTTCTATGTCTAAATCAGCTAAAAACTGCAATAACTCGGCACTCGGCTGGCGGCGCATTAGCGCGGCCAACAACTGATAAATATCAGCTCTTAATTGGTCGTTTTCGCTTATTTGTCTCACTGTTTCTGTCATAGCAGATCTCTTATCGCAATTGCTTTTCTGGATCGTCAAGGATGTCTTCAAACATGTCTTTTACACGGCAATCGCCACACATTTTCAAACGCTCTATATTGGCGCTAAACGCACTGTGCGCGCCGACCATTTCGACCATTTTATGTATCATTGATTGGGTGGCAAACTCGCTACCACAACGGATACACTCAAATGGTGGTTCTTCTTTTAGTATTTGGACTTGCTGACGCTGTTGTGGATTGAAGTTTATTTGTGGAATTAGACTAATGACCTTTTCCGGACACGCTGCTTCACACAAACCACATTGCACGCAGTCTTGCTCTGTGAATTTAAGTGCTGGTGTATCTCCACCATCTTTTAATGCTTGGGTAGGACATGTTGCAACGCACGACATACACAAGGTGCATTTATCGCTATTAATACTCACCATTCCGTAAGGAATGTTCGCCAGAGGCATCACGTTAACAACCGCGGCGGCCTGGCTATTTAGATGGTCAACCGCTTGAAACAATAAACTGCGTTTGGCATTACTTGCTGGGGCAATATCCGCCTGATTAACAACCATTGGCATAATCACTGGCCATGCTAGGCTGATGGTTAATGCTGGCTCTAAATCTTTTAGATCTTCAGGGCTAATTAAGCGAATACGCTGTGGCTGTCCCATTTCATCTAAAATACGGTTGGCTAATGCCAATTCACCTTTGAGCATTTGCGTCAGTGTGGGAGCTGTAGCAGGGGTATTTAAAATCAACACTTCCCGAGCACCATAGGCTAACGTTGTCATCCAATGATCAATACTGGCTACGGTGATTTCTTCCATTGCTACAGGTAACACATCGCCGCTTAACTCGTCGCTAATAAACTGAGCACCAGCTTCATTGTCGTGAAATAACACCACTGGTGCGGTTTGCGCTTGTTGACGGTAACGACTAACTAACTTTTCAAGATAGGCATGCAAAGATTTTGGCGTAGGTAAATCATAACTTAATGCCCCTGTTGGGCATGCATTGGTACAACTGCCTGCGCCATGGCAAAGGTAAGGGTCGATTTCAATTTTTTGCGCTACGCTACTAATCGCATCAGCAGGGCAAAAGTTTAAGCATCGGTTACAGCCATTTAAGCCATGTTTGTTATGCGCACAAATGTCGTGATTAACTTTAACGTATCGTGGTTTATCAAACTGGCCGACTAAATCGGGGATTTGCTCAAGGGCATCTGCCAGTAATGCTTTGTCTTGGCCGACATAAAAATACCCAGGAGGCAGCATTTCTAAATTAATACTTGGGCTGTGACTTAGGTCGAGTACGATATCAAAGTGTGCTTGACGAATCGCCACCACACTGAGCTCGCTGATGCCATTATCACCTTCAACTTTTACCTGAAACTGACCTAAAAAGCCTTTAATACTGACTAATTTGTTGTAGTAGCTTTCAACTTGCGTGGCTGCATTCATTACCGCTTCAAGGTGTGCTTCATCCTGGCTAGTAATCGCTTCATTGGCCAAAATGACACAACTGTTCATGGTGGACAATTTGTCCGCCGCTAAACGGGCAAGATCTTCTGGGCCAATGACTAATACATTACCTTGAGTGGTATAGCTGACTGTTGGCGGGATCAGATTTTGTAAAATCTGGGTATTCGCCATTACCTGTTGCCGAGCTTGTTTCAGCATAGGCTGGTTTTTTATTATGCTCATTGCGTTCCTAATATCGGTTTTTGTCTCTGGTTAATCACCCAGGCTCACGGTGCAATTAACACTTTTTATTTATATCAACTCATCAAATCGACTGACTGCATACCCGATAACATATCAATATCATATCGGCTTAATACGGTCTGTTAGCCTTTAGCCTCATCACTGGCAAAGGCGGGCTCAAGTAGGTCATCATCCTGTACTTGGGCGTTAGCCGATAACGTTTCCGATTGTTGCGTAATCGCTAACGACTCATCAACTTCTGTAAATTCTGTTTCACTGCTTATGTCGGTTGTTACTGCTTCAACGTCACGACCCATCTCGGTTTCAGAGTCTGCAAGTAACTCATCTTCGTCAGGATCTGTTTTTTCTACCACGTAACGAAACACTTTACTGGCTAACTCTGCTGACACTTCAGCAGACAAAATGGGTTGATTGGTGTAATCCAATGCATATTCTAATAAGCCATCGATATGGCCGTATTGTGGTTGCTTCCATAAAGCACGCAATGCTGCAGCCTTAGCGGTTGGATCGACATTTTTAGCCATAAACCGGGCAAAACTGCCGCCCACTTCAATGGTGCTTGGGTCGGGTAACGGCTCTTCTTCAGGGCTAACATCCGTTAGTCCATCATCCAGTTCTGTTTGCGCTGTGGCGTCAGGTTGCTGTGTAAGCTCAAGCGACTCATTTGCAGTATCAAGCTCTTGCTGCTCTGCTTCTGCAGCCACTCGCTGGCGACGTAATTCCCAGCGACTCAATAATCCGTCTTGGCTGCTCATTGCATATTCCCAGAACGGTTGGCACTTGGACCTTCATTTTTACGACGATTGACATGCTTACGGCGATGAGCGCTAATTTCTACTTCACCATGTCGAGTAATGAATGCTTCAATCCAACAGGCAATCGCGCTAGGCATCGGAATGTTCAACACTGGCGTGTCTGACTCTAAGCAGCCGGCACTGACGTGTTGATCAGCAGAAATAATCGCGGGTATCCAGGTACCATCACTGAGCTCATCGCACACTATGTACAACGTTGGGTTATCCATATCGAGATTAATACGGTAGCTACCACGTTGATCTTTATAGAGTTCAAGTGGAATGAGCACGGCATTGTCGGGCTGAGGTTGTGTTGCTGGCACCATGTGCTCAAGCTCCCAGCGAACCGATGTCCAGCGCCCTGTTTGCACTTGCACTTTTTTAAGTGACACATACATTGGCCATATCTTATCGGTATGTTGCATATTGATGCTGACCTCAGGCTACATAAGCCACGTGTGATTGAATTGCTATACTTAGGTAGAGCAAAAATGATGCCAACTAAAAAGTAAAATTAACTTTGAACTTGATCTCAATTTACCTATTAACAATAGGACATTATGTCCACACCGCAATAGCAACTGGGACATTAATACGCGTTAAAAGTATTGATTTGTTGAAGATTTGCGCTAGATCACGCTTAGGTAAGATGTTTTCAGTTTAGGGAATAATAATTGCTATGCTAATTAACCGATGAGGTAACCCAATGAGGCGATCGCATCTATAAAATACACTTTAAGAGGCTCACTTATGACCCAATCTGCTTCGGCAATGTCCTCAGCCCGCAAGCCCGTAAAATTTGTCAAAACAGCCACACAAGTGCCTTTAACTATTGCGGTTAAAGCGGTGGATGACCAAGGTGTTGTGGTCGATAAATTTGTCGCCTGTGAACGCCCGCTAACAGTGTATTTAAATTGGCGCCCAATAGTAACCTTAATGACATTAGGCGCCAAACCCGAGTCATTGACCATTGGTTATCTTAAGAACCAGGGGTTTATTAGCGACTTAAGCTTATTAGAGTCTGTAATTGTTGACTGGGAAGTGAGCTCTGCTGCGGTCATCACGCAAGAGATATCGGAAGATATTGAGCAAAAATTATCGGAAAAAACCGTGACATCGGGCTGTGGTCAAGGCACCGTTTACGGCGGATTTTTGCAAGGTTTAGATGAAATATCACTACCCACGCCAGCCTTAAAACAATCAACAATTTACGCTTTACTCAATAACATTAATGCGTATAACGAAACCTACAAAAATGCCGGTGCGGTGCATGGCTGTGGGCTCTGCCAGCACGACAAAATACTCGCGTTTGTTGAAGATGTAGGCCGCCATAATGCAGTAGATACCTTGGCGGGAGACATGTGGCTAGAACAACAAACTGGAGGTGACAAAATCTTCTACACAACTGGCCGGCTTACCTCAGAAATGGTGATTAAAGTCGCCAAGATGGGAATACCAGTATTGTTGTCACGCAGTGGTGTCACCCAAATGGGATTAGATTTAGCGATGCAGCTGGGGATTACCTTAATCGCACGTGCCAAAGGACGCCATTTTTTAGTGTATCACGGCAGCGAGACAATCGAGTTTGATGCCCTTAAAAACGATCACCCCTCCAAATAATGATGTGGTTAACCCCGTAACAAAGCCCATTGCTGGCGAAGTGTTGCGGGGATAAAACTCCACACCAAAATTCGCGTAATTTTGTTACCCTGAGTCATTTCAATCGTGCTTACCTCTGCCGCACTTAAGTGTTTAAGCAATTGATAACACGGCTTGAGGTTGTCAGATTTAGACACCAATGACGTAAACCACAGCACTTGGCTGGCGTATTCTTTACTTTGGTTTATCATGTTGGCCAAAAATTGCGCTTCGCCTCCATCACACCACAATTCGGCTTTTTGACCACCAAAATTCAATTTAGGGTTTGCTTGTGCTGCGATCAAATTGTGTGATGTGTTACCGTGCTTTTGCTGCTGGTTTTTAGCCAAATTAGTCACTTTGCGTAACGAGCCTGCAGAGGCTTCGGCTAAAGAGCGATGAAAGGGTGGATTACACATGGTGACATCAACACGTTCATTGTCTGCAATAATGCCTTTAAAGATATGTTGCGGTGTCGATTGCAGCCTTAACTGTAAATTAGCTTCAATACTGGGGTTTTGCTTCGCAATATTCGCGACATTGTCAATCGAGACGGGATCGATGTCCGATGCGATAAACTGCCAGCCGTAAGTCTGAATCCCCAGCAGCGGATAGATACCATTAGCACCAGTGCCAACATCCAAAACGCGGATATTTGGCCCATGCATAAGCGGTCCTTTTGGCGCTAATAAATCGGCAATGTAGTGTAAATAATCCACACGACCTGGCACTGGCGGGCACAAATACCCCGTTGGGATATCCCAGTTTTTTATCTTGTAGTCACTGAGTAATAAAGCTGAATTTAAGCACTTTACCGCGTCAGGATCGGCAAAGTCGATAGACGGATTACCATAGGGATTAGCACGCACAAAGCCGCTTAATGATGGCATAGCCGCAACTAACTTTGCAAAATCATAGCCATGTAGATGGGCATTTCGAGGGTGCAATTTTTTGGATATATTAACGTTATTCGATGCTTTATGTTGAGAGGATGGCGAGCGCTTAGCTTGTGGCTTGGCTCGCCCAACAGGATTAGAACGCTTCATTAATCGTATAAATACTTAGTAAATAACAAGTTGACCACTATCGACTTTCCAACTTCTTGTTCCATTAAACGATTTACCGTCTCGTAGCACTCACGGCGGATTTCTTCACGACCAGACAATGATTTCACTTTATCTTCTGACTGATTACCTAAAATCTCGACGATTGCAGAACGTAAAAGAGGATCGTGATGCTCTAAACTCACCAAATCATTAGGATCTTTTACCATCAGCTCGACACTGATTTTAACAAAACCTAATTTTTTACGGTTAGAAATGTAATTAGTCACGATATCTGGCTCAAAACCATAATACGCATAATCTTCTACACCTTCATCGGCTGCGTGTACGTGGAATGCAGCGCAACATAATATAACTAACGTTGAAAGCCATTTTTTCATAATAAGAGACACTCCTAAAGATGTAACGTTAATTAAATCGGCCATGTTGCTCATACCTTGAGGCGTGTTTGGTTATTCACGACATGATAGACTATTGCTGTTGAGGTATATTGTAACGAGTTTTAGATGAACGTGACCAGTGTTAGCTTTCCATATGGTGAATCAATTCATTGGTTTTCGCCACAAAAAATCGATTCCTTACCAAATGACCAACTTAAAGACTGGTTATTAGCCACAGGCAGTTTAACTCAACGTCTCAAAACCCATTGCACTCATTTTGAAGTCAAAGTATTGGGCGAGCACTTACTCACACCTCTACAAGATGAGTTTCCAAGCCATCGAGAGCCGGTGTGGATCCGCGAAGTCTTATTATGCCTTGACGGTACACCCTGGGTATTCGCCAGAACCTTAATCCCGCAAACTATTTTGGACACTACTCGAGACCAATTTACTCACCTTGGTACTCGACCATTAGGTGAACTGTTATTTACCAGCCCAGATATTTCACCGGGCAGTATTGAAGTGGCACAGTTTGAAACCTGCGGCCGCCTTGCAGCACTCGCTACCAGCTTAAATCAGCAAGTAAATGCCAGTTTGTGGGGAAGAAGACGTTACTTTAACTTGCATGACTCGCAGTTAATCGTTAGCGAGATTTTTTTACCCGCAGCAGTTGAGCGCATCAATAATCTCTAGCTGTTACTGATAGAGCTTCCACAAAAACGCCCATTCACAGTGTGATGGGCGTTTTGTTTACTGCCGAAGAATGATTAGCTAACCTTTTATTATCCCGAGTTCAGGTTAGTTAACTCGCTTACGCAAAGTACCGCCTAAAACGAGTAACATCATGCTTAACCACCCTAAACTACCGCCGCTACTGTTACTGTCAGTTGATGCAGTTGTTGTCGGCGTTGTCGGCGAAGTGGGTGTTGTCGTCACAGCTACGGTTACGGTTACATTTTGGCTCACGCTTGATTCATTACCTAATGAATCCGTCGCGACTAAAGTCACTGCGTAAGTGCCGCTTTGAGTGTAAGCATGGCTCGGGTTTTGTACTGTACTTGAAGCACTGCCATCACCAAAGTTCCATAGGTAAGTAAGCCCACCAAAGCCTTCGGTTGAACGGTTTGTCACACTGACACTTGCATCAGTTTGAAGCAAAGTAAATGCTGCCACTGGCGCAATAACTACCCTCACTGTTTTAGTTGCGGTAACCGTATTGCCGGCACTGTCTTTAACCAGCACGCTGACGTCATAATCGCCTGAGGTTGGATAAGTGTAACTTGGTGAGCTTGCTGTACTGGTGGCGTTACTTACGCCAAATGACCATGCATAGGTATAACCGCTACCGCCACTCACTGTGGCACTAAAACTGACTTTTGCCCCTATGACCTCAGCCGCAATATCTGCCGTTAAGTCTACCTCAGGCAAAATACTGCCATCGGCTAACGCAAACTCAACCGTTGCACTGCTACTGTCGCTTGCTTGCTCGGTAACCTGCATAGTTAACCCTAATTCAGGAATAATCATCCCAGCTTGCGGTTTAAGCGGTGCGCTGTAATCGCGGCTGTCATCAAATAATGACTCGGCATCTAAATGGGTGTCACCAGAATACGTACTTTGAGCATATAAGCTAAAAGCTGCATCGCGAACCTGAACCTCTGTACCTCTGGTGCCAATCAGATTTTGGTCTGCATCAATGACACCAATTAATCCTTCTCCAGGATGCTCTGATACGTTGTTGTCGTATTGGTTAAAGTTTTCTAACCACAGTAAAACGCCTGGTACGTATTTGCTGTAAGCCAACCCCGCATCAATACCCTGATGACTTCGTAATTGCACAATATAACGTTGAGCTTGGCCGGGCAGACTGTCATCTATTCGAGTAAACCCAGTTAAGGTTGCAACATCGCTCGCTTCAGCACCATCGACATAAAAAGCATTACCTTGGTTAGTGAGCTGAATATCATCAATTGCCATACCGTACTCGCCTACGGCTTCATCTGTTTTGTATACCACGCTGATTTGTACATTACGGCCAGCATAAACACTGAGGTCAAAACGTAAATCAACCCAATTGTCTGCCCCTGTTGACGTGACAATGTCGCCCGACAGACCACTAATGAAGTTTTTTACTGTCGGATAAACCGTATTATTGTTACTAGTATAGTTGCCTTCAATTGCGACACTGTCGACGAGCACCTGTACATAGTCAAAATCTTCTTCAATGTCCCAATGGGCTTTAAAGGTTAATGCAAGCGGCGTATCTAACGGTAATGTCACATCAAACGACAGGGCATTATTGAGCATATTGCCTTGGCCTGAATAATACTGGTATTCCCCAGAGAAAGGAGCTTTAAACGGTACGCCTTGCGCTGGTAGCGCTATCGACAGTTGATTTACTGCGTCGGAATTAGTGGCATGATTGAGCTGTACGGATGTGCTGCCACTAGTTAAATCGGCTAACGAAACATGTTGCTCGTTAACCCACTTACCTTTGTATTTTTGCTGTAAATAAGACTTCGCATAAGGGCTAAAACCACTGGGTTGAGAACCTGCAATACTGCCAGTCCAACTACCACCAGACATCAACGACCATTCACCAACGGGTGAACCATCGCCCTGGTTAGTAGTGTCGTATTCGTCAGGTAGACCTAAATCATGGCCAAACTCGTGGGTACACACCCCTGCTGCTGAGTCGATGGGCTGTACAGTATATCCCAGTACCTTTAGGCCTCGGCCCGGAATGCTGTAGCCATTTGTGTCTTGGTCAACGTAGTATCTGTGCGACCAAATCGCATCGTCACCTAAAATACCACCACCGGCTTCTTCACCAATACTTGAGTGAAATAGCATCACGTGATCGATAATGCCATCGGCTTCATCGTAGTTACCGTCACCATCTAAATCATATGGATCTTCAATATCATAATTATTGAGTTCAGTATCACTCATACCCACAATGGCTTTAACGACGGCTTCTTTCACTAACTCAGGTACCGCGTTGTCGTCTTCATCTTCATTATTACCGCCATAGTATGCGGCGTTGTTATCTGCAGTTACCCAATCTTGTACCTGGCCAGTAAAATAAAAACTTTTGCCAGAAGCGGCCTGAAAATATTGATACGCAGATTGCAGCGTTTGGCTATTGGGGCCAGCAAAACCGGTTTCAGAAAACAGTAATTGTTGATAATGCGATGCCGGATAGCTGCTGTAGTACATGTCTGTATCGCCAACAGTAAGCTGATTCGCATCGTGCGGTAAATCAGGAAAGTCCACCAGCACAGCCAACACCTTGACTGTTTTAGTAATATCTTGGTCAGCCTGCACTTTATTATTGGCTGCTACATACTGGGCATTTTTTGTGCTTTTTTGCGCAGCTTGTTTAAGGCGTATTTGTTCAGCTTTGACTTCAATCGCCGCAGGTTTAAATTTAGCATCACGTCCACGACTCACAAAAGCATCAATGGCGGCTTGTTTTTCTTGCTCGGTAGCGTCAACGGCCAGCTCACCACGTTTAATTAGCCAATACAGCACTTGTTGTTCGTTAATAAGTGCGCCATCTGCTGGCGTGCCCGTTTGTGGGGCCGCTAATGCTGAGGTACTGCAACATGCCAGCAATAAAGTGGATATAGCAAAACCTTGATATTTAGTTAACTTACTCATTACGACTTACCTGTATTGGGTGTTGGTTTGTGGCATTTTTCAAATGCTTTTTGGCGCTTGGTAATATAATCGGCAACCGTTTTGTCTATTTGCACTTGATCCATATCCTCGGTAATCAAGCCTTTAGCACGCAGGTTTTCAATTAATTTACTGCGATCGCGTATTGGTGGCATGCCACTTGGGCCACAGTCTTTGATCAATGGTTTTGTGGCTATCGCAACAGGTGCGGATTCTGCGGTTGCTTGATGTTGGCACCCCTGCACACTCAATATGGCAAGCCCCAACAATAAGAAAATAGACTTCATAAATCACCCCAAACAATAATTACATGACATTAACAGCTGCAACTATAGGGTTACAATTAAAGTTAGACATTCTTTAATGTAAATGTGACCGTTCGATTAAAAAGTAGTAAATAAATCATTACGAGAGCTTAATAAAGCAAAAAACCGACTCATAAAGTCGGTTTTAACCGTGATTACAGCCAACTGGGATTAACCTGTGGTGTGGTTGATATAATTTGAAATGCCATCGAGCAGCATTTGCACTGAGATCATCACCAAAACCATGCCCATTAAACGTTCAACGGCAGTGAGGCCTTTTTCACCCAGTATACGAGTGAACACTTTATAAAACATTAAGATAAAGGCACTTAGCGCCCAAGCTGACACCAGCGCAATAGTCCAATCAATCATGCGGCTATTGTCGGTGTGTGCTAATAATATTAATGCCGCTAAAATAGACGGCCCAGCCATTAATGGAATGGCCATAGGAACAATAAACGGCTCTTCTCCCGCAGCTAAGCCGGCAACACCACCAGGTGATGGGAAAATCATTTTAATCGCAATTAAAAATAGAATAATCCCGCCAGCAATACTGACCGACTCGGAGCGCAGATTAAGAAAGTTCAAGATCGCTTCGCCGGCGTACAAGAATGACAACATGATAATTAACGCAAATATTAATTCACGGATTAACACTCTGCGGCGCTTTTTAGGATCAATGTGGCGTAATATGGAGGCAAAAATCGGTAAATTACCGAGTGGATCCATAATCAGAAATAACATCACAGCAGCAGAAAAAATATCCATGGACAACTATCTTTTAATTTGTAAAACAATGGCGATATTGTATACCGAAACCGTTACAACAATCGACGTAATGACTCAGATATTCGTTTAATCTGTTTCCAACCGCGCTGCCGTCTACTGGTACTATGACCTATGACAGGCTATCGAGCATTGCTCACATTATCTGTTTTAAGTAAATTTTTCAGCTTGAGCGATTCGCACGCTACAACATAATTGAAAAATGTTATACTGCGTTGTTTTTTTCGATTGAATCCTTGGATAACATGCTCTATCTCATCGCTAGCTGTATCGCATTATTATTTGGGCCACTTTTTTACCGTTACTTTTCATCGGGAAGTGGGTTACAAAAAGGCTTAGACGGTTTTATATTCGTCTCGCTAGGCGGGCTAGTGCTCATCCATATTTTGCCAGAATTGCTCGAGCACGGTGGTTTTATCACGCTGTTTTTTGTGTTGCTCGGCGTTTGGGGCCCTACTGCAAGCGAAAAACTATTCCATCGCTACTCTAATATCACTCACAACATTACCCTCACACTCGGTATCGGCGGGCTATTGCTGCACACGATTACCGATGGCGGTGCAATGGTACTTGCACAACAAGAAGGCAACTCAACTCTGCTTGCGCTAGGCGTGATTATGCATCGCTTACCTGTTGGTGTGGCGATTTGGTGGTTATTAAAACCTCAGGTTGGTACTCGCTGGGCGAGTATTGTATTAGCGGCAATGATGGTATTAACCGCGGTAGGCTACTTTGCTGGTGAACACTTACTGACTCAATTGAGTTTAGAGAATACGGTTTACCTGCAAGCCTTTGTGACTGGCTCTATATTGCATGTGGTGCTACACCAACCTCATGGCCACCATCAAGAAGACAAGCAAGGTAAATATCAGTATCAAGCGGGTATTGGCAGTTTATTGGGCTTAGGTTTATTGGCGTTATTATTGTTAATGGATACAGGTGGTCACGAGCATGCGCATCACGACCATGGTTCAGAACAATTTGTGAGTTGGTTATTAACCATTTCACCTATTTTATTAGCCAGTTACGTTATCGCGACATCGCGTTTCGCGCTGGGTTTACGTCCGTCACACGCTTCATTAGCATTACGTTGGCTACAACGCCTTGCGGGACCTGAAGCCTTATTGGTTACCCTGTTATTACTGGGGCCATGGTTTGCGTTATATCAAACCCTGGGATTGCTCGCGATTGGTATATTGATGACGATGACTCAAGTCAAGATTACCGACCCACATCCTGCTTTACCTGATTCAGCTTGGCGTTTTGGTTTTGGTCAATTAGTCGATAGAAGCGCGCCGTGGATTATACTGAGTTTAGTATTAGCCAATTTAATTGGTCACCCTTCGGTTCCATTAGAAAACCCTGCGCTGCAGGTGTTTATTTTACTGTTGGTCTTTTTACCAATGCGTTTTTGTAACCTCGGCACGGTTATTTTAGCCTTGGCGCTTGCTTACAGTGGTTGGAGCCAAATAGCAGTCGCATTTACCCTACTCGCAGCACCTGTAGTCAGTATTGGTCAATTAAAACTGATGAATTGGAAACAAGGTTTGATGTTAGGCGGGATTTTGCTTGCAGGCTTAATGGTGGCAGATCAAGTGACATTAAGTTCAACAAACACACTACATTTACCTGATACAATAAATATTATTGGCTTAGTGGCTATCATCTTACTGTTTGGAGCGAGCTTACTTAGGCTTGGTCCTCGACAGTTTTTAAGCCGCCTCATGATCAATATAAAAACGACGCCTCATCACCATGATCATACTAAAGGTCATGGAGATGATACTGGTCATAGCCACGTTAGCGGCCATAATCACAGTCACGATCATTCGCATAGCCACACTCATACAGCGAACAGTGATAATCAACATAAATAACCAGTAAATCGATTAATTTATGGTTATGATGGGGTTATCGTCCCTAAACGAGAAACCCCATGTGCATTTTGTTTGTTGCCATTGATACCCACCCAGATTACCCATTAATTGTTTGTGCCAACCGTGATGAATTTCATCATAGAGCAACCGAGCCCGCTTATCGTTGGGCAACGACACCAGCTATTTATGCTGGCCAAGACAAACAAGCAGGCGGCACTTGGCTTGGGGTTAATGAGCTTGGGCAATTTGCGGGCTTAACCAATATAAGAGTGCTAGGCCAGCAAGATGGCGTTCGCAGCCGTGGTGAGCTCGTGGTCAACGCCTTGTGCACCAACGATATAACCCCTCAATGGCTTAGTGAGCACGCCATTAACTACAATCCCTTCAATCTTGTGTTCCAACAGCTTGATGAGCTTTATTGCTTCAACAGTAAAACCTCACAAACCACCAAACTCTCATCGGGATTTCATGCTGTGAGTAATGGCGCCTTAGATGATGTGTGGCCCAAAATGGCCAAAGGACAACAAGCACTACAGCGTTATATTAATCAAACGGCCAAACCAGATATTGAAGCCTTACGCGCATTAATGCTCGACACCTCACAACCTGAAGATAACGCATTACCTAAAACAGGTGTTAGCCTTGAATGGGAAAGAAGACTCTCATCAATTTTTATTCAGCATGACGAATACGGTACCCGATCAACCAGCATTATGCTGAAACACCGTAGTGGTCAAATCACGTTTTCTGAAACTCGCTATGACGGTAAAGCACGCAATTTAGGCTCACAGCAGTTTACCCTCGGTTAACTTCAATATTTCAGCGCAGTAGACTGTGACGAGCACCTCATTATTCATAAAATCCCATATCAGTTATGACTAATGTGCCTGAGTTTGCACAGGCAACATTCATTTTTACAACCTAGATCAAGTTAATTTGTTTGTGAACATTGCATACTTCGCCTGTTGCTAATTTACCCCCGGAGGACACGCCTTGAAGCAGCCCACTCAGATTAGTTGGGATCAGTCGATGATCGAAAAATATAATTACAGCGGTCCCCGTTATACTTCTTACCCGACCGCATTAGAATTCGATGACGCCTTTACTGAGCAAGATTTACTGACATCGATTAAAAATAGCAAAACCGACAAATTGTCGCTGTATGTGCATATTCCTTTTTGTGCCAAGCTCTGCTACTACTGTGGATGTAATAAAATTATTACTCGTCACGCCCACAAAGCAGACCAATATATTGAATATTTAGCCGCTGAGATTGTTAAGCGCGCACCACTATTCCAAAACTACACTGTCACCCAAATGCATTGGGGTGGCGGCACACCTACATTTTTAAGCCCTGAGCAAATCCTAAAGTTAACTGCGTTGATTAAAGAACACTTTAACTTTGCTGAAGTGGGTGAATACTCAATCGAAGTCGACCCGCGTGAGATAGAACTCAGCATGTTAGACACGCTAAAAGAAGCCGGATTTAACAGGGTGTCTATTGGTGTGCAAGATTTTAATAAAGATGTTCAAGTAGCGGTAAATCGCGAACAAGACGAGCAATTTATTTTCGACTTAATAGCCAGAGCAAAAGCACTAGGATTTGTATCCACTAACGTTGACCTTATTTATGGTTTGCCGTTACAAACACCGGAGACCTTTGCTAAAACTATCGCGCGTATTATTGAGCTATCGCCAGACCGTTTATCGGTATTTAACTATGCACATTTACCGTCTCGTTTTGCCGCGCAGCGTAAAATTAAAGATATCGATATGCCATCGCCGCAGCAAAAGCTCGATATGTTGCATCAAACCATTGAGTCGTTAACGGGTGCTGGTTATCAATTTATTGGTATGGACCACTTTGCAAAGCCAACCGATGAGTTAGCTAAATTACAAAATGCCGGAAAACTGCACCGTAACTTCCAAGGCTATACCACTCAGGAAGAATGTGACCTGTTAGGCTTAGGTGTTTCTTCAATTAGCCAAATTGGCGATTGTTATGCACAAAACCAAAAAGACATTCGCCCTTACTACGAATCAATTGACGCTAATGGTCATGCGCTTTGGAAAGGCTGTAGCTTAAACCGTGATGATGAAATCCGCCGTGCGGTCATTAAGCAAATCATTTGTCATTTTGACTTAGATATGGCGAAAATTGATGCCACATTTGATATTCAATTTGAAAGCTACTTTGCTGAAGACTTGAAATTATTACAGACCTTTATTAACGATAAGCTTGTCGACATTACAGACCGCAAACTCACCGTTAGCACGACCGGTCGTCTACTGATCCGTAATATCTGTATGTGCTTTGATGTGTATTATCGTCAAAAAGCTCGTCAACAGCAGTTTTCACGAGTGATTTAATTGTAATATAACAAGTGCTGAACATAAAAATAGCCAGCACTTGCTGGCTATTTTGTTATGTCTTTTATAACTTTTAATTCAACGCTTTATGGCATTCAACTCAGGCTATTAAAACTCAGGTTATTGAGCTTTTTTGGCGTATAACGCTTTGCGCTCACTGTCAGATAAAAAGGCCATTTCAACGCCATTGCGTTGTAAGGTTGCTAATTGACTATCACTAAAGCCCATTTCAGACTTAACGACACGATATTCGTGCGCGATATCAATTGCGCTCACCCCTGGGTCATCGGTATTCAAACCAATTAACACACCCGCGTCTAAAAATTTACGCAGAGGATGCACATCATAGTTTGCGACAGTTGAGGTATGTAAGTTACTGGTTGGACACGATTCAATACCAATACGGTGCTTAGCAAGGTATTCCATTAATTTAGGGTCATGAATAGCATTAACACCATGGCCAATACGAGTGGCACCTAAAACGTTAATGGCTTGCCACATACTTTCTGCACCCGCTGCTTCACCTGCATGTGCAGTAATCTGTAATCCAGCATCACGCACACGCTTAAAGTGTTCGGTAAATAAGTCTCCAGGGAAACCAAGCTCATCTCCAGCCAGGTCCATTGCAACAATGTTGTCACGATGAGCTAAAATACCTTCAAGTTCTAAACGGCATTTTTCTTGGCCAAAAGAGCGAGACATAATACCAATTAGCTTAATCTGAATGTCGTGCTCTTTAATACCGGCACGCATACCATCAATGACAGCTTCAACCACACCTTCAATCGGTAAATTATGATTCATCGCCATGTAGTAAGGGCTAAAGCGCAACTCTGCGTAATCTAATCCTTGGGCAGCGGCATCGACGACGTTTTCGTAGGCAACACGCTTAACAGCATCTAAATCAGCTAATACCGCAACCATCCAATCTAGTTTCTTTAAGAAGTCGACTAAATTGTTTTCTTTACCTTGAATTTGCACAAAAGGTGCAAGCTCTTCTAACGAATTAGCCGGTAACTTAATACCATGTTGATGGCCTAATTCCCAAATGGTTTTTACGTTAACATTACCGTCTAAGTGACGATGCAAATCAACCAGCGGAATGGTTGTATCTATCATAATTAACCCCTATAAACTTACCCTGCCATTGGTTTGATTTTGTCGGTCAGAGAATAGTATTCAGTTTAACATGTATTTACATTATTTCTGATGACGATTGTTTTTTTCTGAATTCAGTCACAACATATTCACAACTGTGTTTGCGATGTGTCTTTTATGCTGAAATCGGGCATACTCTTAATCAACTAAAGCATACATACTGCCAATCTAAAGGACTTTTGATGCGCTTGCTTATCTTACCTGCACTCTTTGTATTCAGTTTATCAGGCTGCCAAGTTAATTCGACGCCACAATCTAACACAGAGACTCTTGATAACATCTCCGTTTCGCAAGCGATTGCAGAACAAGACTTAAAAGCAATCATCGACAAAAGTTGGACACTGACTTTAGCGTATTCACCAGAGCTTGCAGCCAGCTTGGGCAATGTTGAAGCGGCCAGTAAACTCGCCGATCTCTCGCCACACGCCTTAGCACAAAAGAATCAGCAAACACTCGAGTTACTCGATGCACTTAACAACCTAAATCGTACAGGTTTATCAAAAGAAAGCATCATTAACGCAAATATGTTGCAAGCTCAATTACAAAACGATGTCGATTTGTATCGTTTTCATGATCATTATTTGCCTATTACCGCCGAAAGCGGATTCCATGCCTATATTGCTTCTATAGCAAAAGCTCGATTCAGTCGCATGGAAGACTACCAACAATATATGGCTAAATTAACGTTGATGCCACGCTATTTTGAACAACAGACTGACTGGTTAAAAAAGGGTCTGGCCAGTGGAATTACACCGGCCAAGGTGACACTAAATGGTTTTGAAGACAGCATAAGCGCCTTTATTGTCGAACCCGAAAAAAGTGGCTACTTTGTACCGTTTACACAATATCCAGATCACTTTAGTGCGGCAGAGAAAGCAGCATTAACTCAACAAGGTCTAGCACTGGTAACACACACAGTATTACCTCTGTATCAGCAGTTTTATGATTTTATGATTGAGCAGTATATACCCAATGCGCGTACTGAAATTGCCGCTTCAGCACTACCCGACGGCGCAGCGTTTTATCAAAATAGAGTTAATTACTACACCACTGTCGACATGAGTGCCGAGCAAGTCCATCAGCTTGGCCTTGAGGAAGTGGCAAGAATACGCGGCGAAATGGAGGCGATTATTCAACAGGTTAACTTCAACGGTAGTTTTGCTGAATTTTTACATTTTTTACGCACCGACCCACAGTTTTATCCTAAAACCGCAAATGAGTTACTTAAAGAAGCCGCCTTTATTGCAAAAAAAGCCGATGCCATGCTGCCTAAATACTTCGGTAAACTGCCTAGAACACCTTATGGTATTGAGCCGGTTCCTGCTGAAATAGCACCTAAGTACACAACGGGTCGTTATTCAGGCTCAAACCGTGATGACGAGCCTGGCTATTATTGGGTCAATACTTATGCATTAGATAAACGCCCTTTATATGAGCTCGAAGCACTCACGCTACACGAAGCCGTACCCGGTCATCACTTACAAATATCACTGAATAAAGAGCTCGCTGATTTACCTAACTTTAGACGTTATAGCTATATTTCAGCATTTGGCGAAGGTTGGGGATTATATTCGGAATACCTCGGGCTTGAAGCCGGATTTTATCAAGACCCATACAGTAATTTTGGTCGTTTAACTTACGAAATGTGGCGAGCAGCAAGATTGGTTGTCGACACGGGCATGCATTCAAAAGGCTGGAGTCGTCAACAAGCAATAGACTTTATGGCCAGTAATACCGCGTTATCGCTGCACAATGTCACGACCGAAATTGATCGTTACATTTCTTGGCCAGGACAAGCCTTATCGTACAAAATCGGCGAGTTAACCATTAAACGTTTACGCGCTAAAGCAGAGTCAGCATTAGGCGCTGATTTTGATATTAGAGCTTTCCATGATGCGGTACTTGAAAATGGGTCAATCCCAATGTCAGTATTAGAGCAGATGATCGATCAGTTTATCGCGCAACAACAAGCTTTAATAAAAGTTAACGGCCAAATTTAACCGCCATATTTTACGCGACAAACAACACAATAAATATTAACAAGCTGGCTTATAAATAATGCATTACATGAAATTTTCGTCGGAACTCAAATTAGACACCAGTGCTCAGCGCAATTTTTGGCTAGGCGTAATTCAGAGTCACTTTAGTACCCCTGATGGAATAAGTATTGCCTATGCATACATTCAACATCCAGATAATCACAAAGCGATAGTGATCAGTAATGGTCGTGTTGAATCTTATATAAAATACAAAGAATTAATGTTCGATTTATATCAACAAGGCTTTAGCGTGTATGCCTTAGATCACCGAGGTCAGGGTTTATCAGATAGGCTAACCCATAACCCTCACCAAGGTTATGTTGATAAGTTTAGCGATTACACAGACGACCTTAGTCAGTTTATTAATGAAGTCGTTATCCCAAATAAGCATTCTGAGTTGTTTATACTTGCCCATTCAATGGGATGTACTGTCGCAACGGACTATATCCAGCAACATCCTGCCACATTTACCGCTGCTATTTTTTCGGCACCTATGCTCGGAATAAAACTGCCTTTTGCGGCAAAGACGGTCCGTTGGCTAGCAAATAAATTTGATAATAGTCATATGATCGATGGAAAAGTGCATAGTCGTTATGTGCTAGGTGGCAGTGCATACCAAGCGGTGACGTTTAAGCGTAATCAATTAACGCACAGTAAACCGCGCTATCAACAATATCGTAATCAATTTGATGCAACGCCTAAAGCACAGTTAGGTTCGCCAACAAATCGCTGGTTACTCGAAGCCATGTCAGCTGCGCAGCGATGCATTGAATATGCTAAACATAGCCAAACACCTATTTTGATTTTACAGGCAGAAAAAGACAGCATTGTCTGTAACGAAGCTCAAAACCTTGCCCTAAGTAGTCGCTGTCATAAGGTTGTTATTGAGGGAGCTTTCCACGAAGTGTTTATAGAAACAGATATAATGCGCAATATTGCGTTGTCTTATACCATGGACTTTATGGCACAACACTCAAAGACAGCTGGGTTTTAATTAACTGGATCATGTCTTCTTTATCTAGAGGACGGCTAATAATATACCCCTGGAACCAAGTACATTTTGCATGTGTTAATAAATTAAGCTGTTGTTTATTTTCTATTTGTTTAGCCACTACCGGTAAATTTAGTTTAGATGCAAATTCAATGACTGCATTTACAATATTAAATGTCTCAGGGTTATATTCTATTTCATCTAAATATACTGCAGCTAATTTAACCTGCGAAAATTTAATGCCTTGTAATTGATGTACGCCACACGAGCCACCACCAAAATCATCCATAGCGATATTGATGCCATGTCCTTGTAGTTCTGAAATTTTACCTCTAGCGATATTAGAATTGACGGTAAATATATCTTCAGCTAATTCAAGCTGTAATAAAGCCGGTGATATTTGAGCCGCATTAATTCTATTCATTAAAACACTGACAAAATGGTCTTGATGGAAGTGTCTTGAGGAAACGTTTAACGACATGATGGGCACGGTTGATTGTGCTTGCTGTAAGGTATTAATCATTTCTAATACCTGATCTAAGGCCCAAAGTTCGAGTTCAAAAATACAGTCGGTTAATTCAGCTGCAGCGATAAATTTGGTCGGGCTAATAAAACCAAACTGAGGGTGATACCAACGCATCAACACTTCGACACTATGAACTCGTCCAGCTTGATCGACAACAGGTTGAAAAACCAACGACATTTGATGGTTACTGATGGCGTCCTTTAGCTCATTTTGCAATTTAAAAGGTTGAATTTGATTTTTATCTAACTGCGGTTCATAAATAGCACAACCGTTCGTTCGGCTGTCTTTCGCTTGCTCAAGTGCGCTATCTGCACGAGCTAATAGTATTTGCGGTTCTAATGATTCAATACCATCAAATACCACTAAACCGATCCTTGCTGAAATAGATAAATTTTGTTCTGAAATAGTAAAACCACGACCAATAAGTTGCCTTACTTCACTGGCTAATGCCAAAGCACGCTTATTAGCTTGATCAATTTCGCTGCCCAAATTTTTAGCTAAAATAACAAATTCATCTGCACCAAGTCGAGCCACTAAACCTGCGTTAGAAAAATTACCAGACAATCTAGCCGCTATCTGCATTAATAATCTATCGCCTAACTGCTTGCCAAGTGCATCGTTAATCAGTTTAAAATTATCTAAATTAATCATTAACAATGCCGAAAACTGGCCTGTACTGCGACTAAACACCTGTAAATCGTATAGTTCGTCTGCCAAGACTTCTCTATTAATTAAATCGGTTAAGCCATTGTGATTAATTTTATCCACGGATATACGCTGACTTTTTACATCACCAGATACATCCGTAATGGTACCAATAATTCTTAACGGTCTACCAGACTCATCCCATTCAACGATCTTGCCGCGGTCAAGAACCCAAATATAGCGGCCATCTTTATGGCGTAATCGGTGGACGCTTTCATATTCATCCCGTTGATTATTAATATAGTTTTGCAAAGTATTTAATACTTGTTCTTTGTCATCTCTATGTAAGCGAGATTCCCATACCGAGTAATCGTTATCTAGTTCATAGTGTTGGTAGCCAAGCATCTCTTTCCAACGGTCTGACACAAACACATCACCAGTGGCAATTCCCCAGTCCCAAATGCCATTGCGTGCGCCCTCAACAGCAAATAGCCATCTTTGTTCTGCATCATTAAGACGCTTTCGACTGCGAGACAAACGACCTTTGACTAAATTGAGATAATCTCGGAGATTATTAATTTCAGTGGTGACGCAGAAAATATTATTACTAAAATCTGGATTATCTAAATTTTTTGCGGCATGACTGAGTTGAGTTAATGGCCTAATTAATGCGTAATGCAATAGCAAACAAAATAGGGTTAGCACAAGAGCACCGAATCCCCATATCCCGGTAAATCTTTTTAATAGACTTTCTGACGCCTCAGACAATAGGTTGGCGATATCATATTCAAGATACACAAGCTCAGCGGCATTTGAGTAGCTAAAACGAGAATTAGAATTAAGCGGGTAATACGCTTGTATTGAAAGACGATCAAAACTGACATTGATATAAGGTTTATTGCTTGTTACTGATAAGCGATGTTGCTCTGCAGAATATCCCTCAAGCACATTTGTCGCATTGCTATCGCGCCAAATGATATGATTTGCATATTGGATTTCACTAGATGAATCCAAAATCACATATACCATCATATTTTGCTCAGTAGAAACAAGTGCAACTTCTTGCTCTATCCGCTCAAAATCTTGAGTCATCACAGCTGACTCAATAACATGGCGCATACGGAAAAGATCTTTTTGGATCTGCTCGGTCTGTCTCAATGCTAGCTGATCATTTAACTCTGCGTGCTCATAGAAATACTCCCCACATACCAAACCGAGGTAAAGGATAAAAAAACATAAAGGAACAAGCACAGATAAAGAAAATGTTGGCAGCCGAGGCAAAATAAACCCACCCAATAAAATAGATAAATATATGCTAGCGGTAATCTTAGCAATAAGTAAAGAAATAGTTATAGAACGCAACCACATAAATGGCATAAAAACTGTTTATTAATTAATAGCTTTTTACATTAAACAGCCATAGTTTAACGGCATGATCTGATTTGCGTTATCGTATTTACAATAACCCATATTAACATAATGACATTAGCGGGATTTGCGTTATTTAATAGCAAGTTGTTTGGTAAACATCAAAAAATACACCTTAAAAAACCTTTTAAGTATGCGTGTAAACAACAGACTGATAAAACTACATCTGTTGGATATAAAAATTATCACGACACGGTCGTAAAATTATACACATTAAATGATTTACTTTCGCATGGGCATATCGGTCACACAGCTATCATGTTCCTTTCTACGACCATATTGACTAAACTACAGACGTAAAAAAGCCTATTTTGTTAGCAACGGGCTTATCTCTACTCTTTCGAGTATCTCTTTTCAAAAAATTAGGCGCCTGGAAATGACCTATTCTGGCAGGGGCATATCGGCCACACAGCTATCATGCTTCTTTCTCTGACAATGTTGATAAATGGCAGACGTAAAGTAACCGTCTAGCGAAGTACACCTAGCATCGATGTTCTGATTGTCTAAAAATACCTGCTCAATAATAAATTCGGAGCAGGTGATGAAAACTTACAGAACAGCGGCACAATGGCTGGCACTACTTCAGCAACGCAGCAATTTCAAAGGCACTAATATTGAATTCTGCCAACACCATAATGTCGCTATTACGACTTATTATAAACAACGTGCTTTACTGGCTGAGTATCAGCCTAATTCAATCTTGCCAGTGCAAACAACGAACCTCACATCATCACGTTTTATTCAGTTAAAACAAACCACCACTGAAGTCTGCGAACAAACTCATCAAAATGTGGTGCAGTTTGATATCCGCACAGGCCAGTTAATGTTTCCAGCCAATTTAGCAACGAACGATATCGTTGCCATTATTAAAGGGTTAACGGCATGAAGATATTTGTTGATGTGCCCACCGTTTATTTATGTGCCGATGTGGTCGATTTTCGTAAATC
>NZ_JCAYNT010000017.1:0-103062 GCF_059758095.1 Shewanella sp. MF05913 | reverse complement strand
AGTTTAAATTTTTTGATTGCCTACATTCCGAAGAACAAGAAGACAATTTCGAATAACTCAATACCTGTGAATGTCCACACAGATTTCTTGTTTAGATTGTTAAAGAGCGTACTAATACCAAAAGAATTAATCTTTCGCTTAGTGGCCGTTGACGCTAGGTCCTTGGCTTGGGCTGCGTATTCTACGCTTTCCCGTCTCGGCGTCAAGTGTTTTTTCAAACTTTCTTTTCGCCTTGAAGGTTTCAATTTGAATCCTTCAAACTGACTCGTCATTGGCGTGAGCCGCTTGCCGTGTCAGTGGTTGCGCATTATAGGGAGCTTAAAATATTGTGCAAGCGTAAAAAGCAGAAATATGACAAAAACATGACTGAGAGGTGTTTTTTCAATCGAAAAGAACAAAAAAAGGACTATTCGTCCCTTTTTTGGCTATTTTGCTCGGTTCTAGCCACCAAAGAATCGTGTTTCCTGTTTGATTTCTATTGGACTACCGTCTATTTGTGCATTGATCTTAATGTCTATCTTGGTAATGGTTCTTTTTAGCTCAATAGGATCAACCGCAATACTAATAGGTAGGGTTAACACTTCACCCGCTTCAATCGCAACATGTTGTGGGCCAATCCACTGAGCGTTTGCTAGACCTTCTACACTTAAGTCATATTCTTGTGGTTGTTCTGTCTTGTTAAGGATTTTAATGGTGAAGGTATTTTCAGTATTCCCTTGGCTGTTTTCACGGAATAATGAATTACGATCACGAATCACATCCATACGTACCGGTGCAATGGTCGCACTAGCATAAATAAAGACGAGAATCATGACGGTGAGTACCACGCCATAACCGACCAGTTTAGGTCTTAATACTTTCTCTTCTATATTGTCGAGTTTGTTTTCGGTGGTATAACTAATTAAGCCTTTGTCGTAGCCCATGCGCTCCATTGTGTTGTCGCACGCATCGATACACGCACCACAGTTAATACATTCGTATTGCAAACCATTACGAATATCAATACCTGTTGGGCATACCTGCACACACAAGTCACAGTCGATACAGTCACCTAAGCCCATCTCTTTAGGATCTTGCTTGCGTGTTCTTGGACCTCGAGTTTCACCGCGTTTTGTGTCGTAACCTACTATATAGGTATTTTTATCAAACATTGCAGCTTGGAAGCGAGCATACGGGCACATGTGAATACACATGATTTCACGCATCCAACCAGCATTACCGTATGTAGCGAAGGTAAAGAAGATTACCCAGAAATAGATGCCGCCACTGGCATTAAGGGTAATAAAGTCGATGTAGAGTTCTCGACTCGGAACAAAGTAGGATACGAATGTGGTGGCGGTGAGTAATGAAATTAATAACCACGATGTGTGCTTAGCGGCTTTGCGCCATAATTTATTAACACTCCATGGCATTTGATCGAGTTTGATGCGCTTATTACGTGCGCCTTCGAACTTCTCTTCAAACCAGATGAAGATAAATGTCCATACGGTTTGTGGACAGGTATAACCGCACCAAACTCGACCTAGGTAGGTTGTGACAAAAAACAGCCCAAATGCGGCGATAGTAAAGAGTGCTGCGAGCAAGGTAAGATCTTGTGGCCAAATCGTTAAGCCAAACACGTGAAACTTTTGCTCGGCTAGATTAAACCATACCGCTTGGCGATCTCCCCAAGGTAACCAAGGTAGTAATAAAAAGAATAACATGGCTATCCATCCCATCTGACGACGTAATGTCGTCCACATGCCATCAATAGCGCGTACGTAAATACGGTTGCGCGGATTGAAACGGTCTGCTTTACTGGCATCAGGTTGGTGGATTTTAATACGTTGTTGTTTAGAGAAATCCTTGGGGTTAGATTCTTTCGTCATTTTACAGCCTTACTGCTTTAATATTGAACGATAACTAGCTTATTATATAGGTAATAACACATTATTGGATAAAAAGATGAGAGGCTGGATAGGTTTAGCAATAATCGCGGGCGTTATTTATTATTTCGCGACAGAAACAGACAAACTTGATAAGCCAATTAATGACATCAAGAGTATGTTCACTAAGGCTGACAATAAGCTAGATTCGATGACAGGCACAAAAATCATCCGCGTCGACAAGCATATTCCACAAGTTAAAGCAGAAATTTACGAGCGATTATCGACGATAGAAATTCGCGAGCTAGATGGTATATTTGTGAGCAATGAAAGTATTGCTGAGTTTAAAAATCAATACTGCAATAGCAGTGCCCGTCACCCGGTTTTTAGCAAAGAGAATCTACAATTTATTTGCGATAAAATCTGAGTGAGTTAACGCTTTTACGGTAACAAATTGACCTAAGTATCAAATAAGCCTAGCCTTTGTGTAATATTTACAATAGGGGCTAGGTTTTTTTATGACACAATCACAACCTGAATCAGTATCAGACATCTTTGACCCAGCCTTATGGGATGTTGTCGAAGGATTCAACTTTGAAGACATCACTTATCATCGCGCAAAATCCCAGGGGACTGTGCGTATCGCAATCGACCGTCCAGATTGCCTTAACTCATTTCGTCCTAAAACCGTAGACGAACTCTTTTTGGCTTTAGACCATGCCAGGCAATGGTCTGATGTGGGTTGCGTACTCTTAACCGGTAATGGTCCTTCGGCAAAAGGGCAGTATTCATTTTGTGCGGGCGGAGATCAACGCATACGCGGAAAAGATGGCTATAAATACGAAGGCGCTGAAGAAGGTCAACCCGATGTTGCGCGTATGGGCCGCTTACATATATTAGAAGTGCAACGGATGATCCGCTTTATGCCTAAAGTGGTCATTGCGGTTGTGCCTGGTTGGGCTGTTGGCGGCGGCCACAGTTTGCATGTAGTGTGTGATTTAACGTTAGCATCTAAAGAACATGCTGTATTTAAGCAAACCGACCCTGATGTAGGCAGTTTTGACTCTGGATACGGCAGTGCTTACTTAGCCAAGATGATTGGTCAAAAACGCGCTCGTGAAATTTTCTTCCTTGGCTTTAATTACACCGCCGAAGAAGCCTTCAATATGGGCATGGTTAACCGAGCGATACCACATGCTGAACTGGAAACAGAAGCATTAGCTTGGGCCAAAGAGATTAACTCAAAATCGCCGACAGCAATGCGCATGCTTAAATATGGCTTTAACATGACGGACGATGGTTTAGTGGGCCAGCAACTGTTTGCAGGTGAGGCAACTCGTTTGGCTTATGCGAGCGAAGAGGCTCAGGAAGGTCGGGATGCATTTTTAGAAAAACGAGATCAGGATTTTTCGCGTTTTCCTTGGCACTACTAAGGCAGAGCTTATCTGCTAAGCGGGAAAATAGAACACTGCAACCTCATCGATAATAAAGGCCCTTTAAAGGGCTTTTATTTATTTTCGGTTAAAAGCCTTAACCCTAATCGAAATTACCACTTAAAACAATCGAATCAACCCTCTTTACATGATAATGAGAACTGTTATCATTAAATTAAATCAAACGGGGGTCTTCATCATGAAAAAAACAATCAGCTTTGCCATTTTACACTTCAGCGTTGCATTTACGATTACTTACTTATTAACAGGAAGTATTATTATTGGCGGTACGATTGCCCTACTTGAACCAGCGGTAAATACTGTTGTGTTTTATTTCCATGACAAAGTATGGAAGAACATTGAGTCCAAGCAAGCCAATGCGATAGAGATATCAGCTGAGCAGGCTCAGCTTGCGAGCTAGTAACACCATGGCAGCTCGAATAACCATGATGTTACCAAAGTAAAACTATACGCGTTTAACGATTGCGACGTCATAAGCCGCAAGGTTTGCACTGCCTAGCACATATTGACCTTGTAACTCACTCGGTACGGTTTGTGAGTAGCCTGCATAGTTAAATAAATAAGCATAATTACCACGTTGCACAAGACGCATGTCTTTTGGTAGTGCAATGGTTACTAGCCCTAATTCAGCCGCCAACACAGTAAAATACTCGAGTAAAAACGCATCACATGTCAGCGTTGCCACATAACTGGTATTTTGATGACGCGCGACCGCTGGGTTACCGTCATGATAAGTCGCGACAACACTAACACCCTCAGCAACCTCTAGCTCTTCACGCCAACACTGACTTTCAAATTTAGCCCCGTTAAAATGCAATACTTCACTGCAATCTGGACGAATGGTTTCGGTTGATAGCACTTTTACAGGCACTAATGCTTGCAACACGCCAGGCGCTAGCGTCGGTACTAATGACAATTCATCGGTTTTACTGCCTGAGCGCGGACCTATCACCAGGTGTACGTTAGCTTGCTGACATTTATCAACAAATGCTTGTGGCACGATGGGTAAACATGGTGCAACGACGAGAGCATACTGAGTTAAGTCGTGGTCTACTGATACAAAATCAACGGCTAACCCTAATTGGCGTAACGCTGAGTAATAAGCGAATTCAACCCGTTGATGATTATAACTGTCACCCTGACGTTCAATTTCGGTCACCCACTGGCTATTTGCCCCCGTTACAATCGCCACTTTAGCTTGTACAGGATCGCTAATGGTAAAATCAACTTTGGCCAATTCATCACGCATTTGTTCCACTTCAGACCAGGCTGCAGCTTTTGAATTGTCGTTACGCTTAATACCTGCATGCATCTGCTCTTGAGCAAAAGGCACTTGGCGCCAGCGGAAATAACATACGCAGTCAGCGCCATGAGCAAAGGCTTGCCACGACCATAGTCTGACCATGCCTTTTTCTGGACGCGGATTATGGTGCGCCCAGTTTACTGGACCAGGTTGCTGCTCCATCACCCAAAAGTTTTTATTGCTGACGCCACGGCTTTGGTCAAACGAATAGCTTGAAAAGTCAGGGTGACCGGTACGCATGTAGGGTTTAAATTGTTCCGCAGGCATGTGCTTAAAGAACATGTCTGAACGACCTAGCGGATAATTATCATAACTCACAAAATCAAGATTTTTGGCTAATGCAAAGTTATCTGCCTGCGTGTCTACCAGTGGAATAAAGTTGTGGGTGACAAAACGGTTAGGGGCATGGGCACGAATGATTTCAATCATCGCATCATGAAACTTAACCACTTGGTCAGAACTAAAACGACGATACGCCAATTGATGTGCAGGATTGGTTTCGGTCACGGCTAAGATAGGTAATTCGATTTGCTCAAAGTCTTGGTATTCCATCGACCAAAACACATTACCCCATGCTGTGTTAAGCTTTTCAACATCATGCTGGTAATAGCTTTTACACCACTGTTGAAACGCTAACTTAGCGACTAACGAACCGCTATGTGTTGTGTCATGACACGCTATTTCATTGTCGGTTTGCCAACCACAAACGCTTGGGTGCTTACCGTAACGCTCTGCTATCACCGTTGAAATACGCATGGCTTCACGGAAATAATTTTGGCTAGAAAAATCATAATGACGGCGCGAACCAAAACCACGAGTGGTGCCGGTATTAATGTCGACAGGTAAAATGTCTGGGTATTTATCGATTAGCCATTTAGGAGGCGTTGCCGTTGGGGTGCACATGATCACCTGCAGCCCTTCATTAGCAAGCGTTTCAATCGCACGGTCTAACCACTCAAAAGAATACTCTCCGTCGCGAGCCTCAATTCTAGACCACGCAAACTCACCAATTCGCACATACTGTAATCCGAGCTGACGCATTTCTTTCGCGTCTTGTTGCCACATAGATTCAGGCCAATGCTCTGGGTAATAGCAAACTCCTAACATGTTACTCTCCAATAAATTGTGCTTAAAACCTCAGGTGAACACTAGAATCACAGTTATTTTGTTCTAATGTTATAGCCCGAACAATGGTTATTTGACGAAATTTTAATGACAGATAATATACTAACTTAGTATTTATATGATATATAGTATTTTAAATAACGGGTTCTTTGTTGCCGCGAATATTAGTGGCTCAATCCATGGCATTACGCTTTAATTATGTAGCACAGAACCGTTAAACGAGACTCTCAATCAAGGAATGTTTACTCATGTCGGATCACCCACAATTCGTTTTGCTAAATGGCCAGCACACCAGCTTGGTTGTTGATTGCAGCAATAAAACCCCAGCAATCTTATATTTTGGCAAAAAGCTATCGTCAAAAACCACCTACGACATGATGAAACAACTTAGCACAAGGCAAGAAGCTAAGTGTTCTGTTGTGATTGAGGCACCGATTTCGCTGTCGCCTTTAATGGGTGAAGGCTTTACTGGTGCACCTGGTATTGAAGTGTTTGATAACAACATTGCTTGGTCTATTGGCGGCGCACTAACCTCGGTTATCCAACCCTCTGCCAACGAAGCGATTTTTGAGTCTATCGACAGTTTACGTCACTTAAGCGTAAAACATCATTTAACGCTAGACCCCCACTCTGACGTACTCAGTGCCACCACCGAATTAACCAACTTAGGTAATAGCACTGTTAATGTGAACTGGTGTGCAGCGCCTACTATTCCAATGCCATTGCATATCGACCAAATTATGTCTTTTGAAGGCCGTTGGTCTAATGAGTTTCAACGTAAATCGTTCGATATGTTCTTAGGCAGCTTTGTGCGTGAAAACCGTAAAGGTAAAACGTCGCACGACAACTTCCCAGGCATGGTAATGCACAACAAACTGACCCACGAACAAAGTGGTGAATGTTATGGCTTCCACTTAGGTTGGAGTGGTAACCACAAAATGCGCGCAGAACTATTGGCTGAAGGTCGCAGTTATGCGCAATTAGGCGAGTTATTAATGCCAGGAGAACTCGCCCTAGCACCTAATGAGTCTTACACCAGCCCGACACTTTATACCGCATACTCAAACCAAGGTTTTAGTGGGTTGTCGCATCATTTTCACCAGTTTGTACGTCAATCATTAATCACCGACAAAGTGCGCCAAAAACCACGCCCAGTGCATTACAACACCTGGGAAGGGATTTATTTTGACCATGATGTCGCGGTTTTACAGTCACTCGCCACTCAAGCGGCAGACATTGGTGCAGAGCGCTTTGTACTTGATGACGGTTGGTTTAAAGGGCGTCGTGGTGACTTTGCCGGTTTAGGTGATTGGACTGTTGACCGTGAAATCTACCCAGACGGTTTGCAGCCATTAATTGATCATGTCAATAACGTCGGCATGGAGTTTGGTTTATGGTTTGAACCAGAAATGGTTAACCCAGACAGTGACTTGTATCGTAACCATCCAGAATGGGCACTGCAAACTGCAGGCAACGATCAACTTCAATTTAGAAAACAGTTGGTGCTAGACATGACCAACCCTGCGGTAACAGATTATTTATTTAATGCGATTAACGACATTTTGGTTGAGTACCCGCAAATCGTTTACATAAAGTGGGACATGAACCGCGACTTAAACCACGCGGGTAACCTAGCTGGCAAGCCAGCAGTACACCAACAAACACTGGCGGCTTATGCCTTGATTGAACGCTTAAAACAAGCAAACGCGCATGTTGAAATAGAAAGCTGTTCGTCTGGTGGTGCTCGTGTTGATTATGGCGTACTGCGTTATACCGATCGAGTTTGGACGTCAGATTCAAATGACGCACTAGACCGACTTACCATTCAACGTGGTTGTTCATTCTTTTTCCCAGCAGAAGTGATGGGCGCTCACGTAGGTCCACGCGATTGTCATATTACAGGCCGCAATATTAGTATTGCCATGCGCGCCGCGGTAGCGTTCTTTGGTCACATGGGGATTGAAATGGACCCGCGTGAATTAACCGACGACGAACGTCAGCAATTACAACAAATCATTAAACTGCACAAAAAGCATCGTCAATTGATCCACAGCGGCAAGCTAGTACGCTTAAATTCCGATGGAGACTCAATTAATTTTGGTATTGTTAACGATAACCAGTCACAAGGCTTATTTGCTTATAACAGCGTAAAAGAAACCCAACGTACTAATCCGCCTAAGTATCATTTTGCCGGATTAGATGCAGACAAAGATTACACTTTGTCATTGGTGTGGCCGGCTGGGTTCTCGTTCTATTCGCAATCAATATTGAGCGTAATAGAAAACCAAACCTTTAGCGGTGAAGCATTGATGACCTTTGGTATGCAATTGCCGATTACCTTCCCGCAGACTTCATTGATTTTTGAGTTAAACCAAGTCAAATAAAAGGTTTTACCCATTCAACTTATCCCCATAAGCAAAAGAGCATCTAGATTAGATGCTCTTTTTATTATAGACAGATGCTCTTTTTATTATCGGCTTATCGACTTACGATTATAACTTCGACTCAATCAACTCAAGCGCTTCTTCTAAAATCATCGACACCGCTGCACGTGTTTGTTGTGGATTGCGTGCTTTTATCGCTTCAAAAATCTCAGCGTGTTTTTGTACGTCTGCGCCCGGTACACCTTTAATTTTATTGGTGTAGCGAATACTGACTCTAAGCGCAGTGCTGATAAACTCAGTCAACTGCACAAAAAACCGATTACCACTGGCAATCAAAATACTGGTATGAAAAGCAATGTCGGCTTCTAACGGATCATCTAATCCTTGCTCTGCTTCTACCATGCGTTCTAGGGCTTTTTCGATTGAGGCTATTTGCTCGTCAGACGCATTCATGGCGGCAAGTGCCGCAGCTTGTGGCTCTAACGCAACACGTACTTGAGTAAATTCTTTTAATAACGCTAATGACGGCTTGCTGCTCAAAATCCACTTTAATACGTCGGTATCAAACATGTTCCAATGGCTTTCTGGCAACACTCGAATACCTTGCTTAGGCCGCGATGATATCAACCCTTTAGCAGACAACATCTTAACCGCTTCACGAGTAGAACTGCGGCTTACATTATATTCAATACATAAATCAGCTTCTGACGGCAAACCTTCACCAACAGGGTAAACCCCTTTAACAATGGCGATACCTAAATCATGGGTGAGTTGGTGGGTTAAATTTTGACGCGGTGAAGTGCTCATGCCTTTTACTGTCCAATACTTAGTACATAAATCTGTTATATCATATTTAAATGCAATAACGATATAACTTTGTTTTACTCGTTGTTAATGTTAAAAATAACTAAAAATAAATAGTATTTATCGGATTAAGTTGTTAATCCAAAGTACCGCTAGTTAACCATAATCAAAAATAATAGGTTTGGAGCGTTATCTGTGAGTCAGTCCACTCAGTACCAAGACTTAACAAACAAAGTCATCTTTATTACCGGCGGAGCCAGTGGTATTGGTGCGGCAATGGTTGAAGCCTTTGCCCGCCAACATGCCAAAGTGGCCTTTATCGATATAGACCAGCAAGCGGCTGATGCGCTTAAACAAAAACTGGCACAAAATGAACTCACCTCTATTTGGTTTCGCGCTGTCGATGCCACCGATTCTGAGTCGCTGCAGTTAGCCATTAGAGACGTTGCTGAGCATTTTGGTCGCTTTGATGTGTTAATCAATAATGTCGCCAATGATGCACGCCAAGATGTTGAAACGATTTCGGCACACGACTGGCACAAATGCATGCAAATCAACCTAGACCCAGCCTTTTTTGCCTCCCAAGCAGCGTACACCCAAATGAAACTCCAGCATTCGGGCAGCATTATTAACTTCAGCTCAATTACGGCATTATTAGGTTCACAACAAATGACCGGCTATGTGACGGCAAAAGCGGGCTTAATTGGGATGACACGCTCATTGTCTCGTGAATTTGGTGAGGCTGGGATCCGCGTCAATGCCATTTTACCGGGATGGGTGGCCACAGAAAAACAACTCGCGAGTTGGCTTACTGAACAAGAAGAACAAAAATGGACCGATGCTATGGCATTAAAACGTCGTATCACCCCAGAGGACGTCGCTAAGTTAGCACTATTTTTAGCATCCGATAACAGTGAACTCATCACCGGACAGTGTATTAATATTGACGGTGGGAGAGCCTAGTTTGTTTACTGAACATCAACACTTTATTGCCGTAGATTGGGGAACAAGCCATTTACGCGCTTACCTGTGTTTGGCCGAAGCCAATAAACCGCTTACCGTACTTGAGCAAGGCAACAATGTCGGCGTAAAGAAAATCATTACCGATTTTCAAACAACGTTAATGGACAGTATCGCGCCTTGGGCTGCACACTTTGGTAAATTACCCATATTGATGATAGGTCAAATAGGTTCCAGTATCGGCTGGAAAGAAACCCAATACCTAGCCTGTCCGATTTCGCCGACAGAAGTCATTAGCGCAGGCACCCGCTTTAATTGCCAGGGCCACCAAGTGACTATTTATCCAGGTTTGCGCTGTCAATTACACAACCATCTGCATGATTCTATGCGCGGCGAAGAGTTCCATTTGCTTGGTTGGTTAGCCATGGCACCACAGCACTTACAAGGTAGACATTTAGTGTGCTTACCGGGTACTCATACTAAATGGGTATTAATTGAAGATGGTAAAGTGGTGTTATTCAAAACGGCACTAACGGGTGAGTTATATGACTTATTGTCTTCTAATAGTGTCCTTATTCAAGAAAGAGTCTCTGATTTAGAGTTTGATTTTGACGCCTTTATTCAAGGGGCAGACTTTAGCTTATCTTCTGCGACCGACAATTTTGCTCATGGATTATTCAGTGTCCGCAGCAAACAATTGTTTGAGGGATACACCACCAAACAAGCCCACGCGTATTTGTCTGGTTTATTAATTGGTGGTGATGTGCGCGCCGCAAAATATGCCACGGAGTGGCAATTAACCCAATTAAGCTCGGTGGCCATTATTGGCCCGGCCCATCTTAATCAATGCTTTGCTAAGACACTTAATTTTTGCAATATCAACACTACATTATGGGATGTCACCGAAGCCACACTCGCGGGGTTCAATGTGGTGTACCAGCAAGCGATAAAAGCCAGTAATGATTAGTCTCTCATCTTGTATTGGCGAGCTTATTCAGGTTATTCCCTCACAAAACCAATTGGGGGAAAATGCCTTATGGCACCCGCAGCATCGGGCAATTTATTGGATAGATATTATGGCGGGCGACATCCATAAATACACTATCGATGACCAAACTCACCAACAATATCATTTACCTTACCGTATCGGCAGTTTTGCATTTTTAGCAGACCAGGATGCACATCAAGTGATTGTGGCATTTGAGCAAGGTTTCGCGCTGTATCATCTTGAAACACACGCAATGACCTGGCTTAGCCAACCCGAAGTCACGCTACTTGGTAATCGTTTTAATGATGGTCGCACCGACCGATGCGGCCATTTTTGGGCTGGTACCATGGTTGAAACACGCCACACGCCTGAGCAACGAGGTAGCCTTTATCGAGTTGATAGCCAAGGGCAACACCATAAAACCTTTAGCGATATAATGATATCGAACGGCTTATGTTGGAGCCCTGATGGCAGTATCATGTATCACGCTGACTCTGAGCGCCATTGTATTTATCAGTACAATTATTGCCAGCAAAGCCATGCATTAAGCCAAAAGCAACTCTTTGCCACAACAAAAAATCATGTATTCCCTGATGGTTCTACCGTGGATACCGACGGTTTTATGTGGAATGCGCAATGGGGCGATCACAGCGTAGTGCGCTATAACCCTGATGGTGAAATAGTTGAAAAACTGGTTGTTCCTGCGGTGCAGCCATCAAGTGTGGCAATAGGTGGGCCTAACTTAGATTGGCTAATTGTCACCACATCTCGTATCGAATTATCACCACAACAATTACTAGACTTCCCGTTGTCTGGCAATGTGTTTATTTACCAATTACATAATGTCACAGGTATTGTCGACACCCCTTGTGGCCTGCTAAAAGCCTAAATTAAAACGCCAATATCAACAGTGATATTGGCGTGTAATATGATTTAACTTAACCTCAGCTCGGGCCAATACGGCTTACCTAGCCCGCCTGCTGCGAAGCCTCAACCACGTTAGCCTGAGCCGCCTGCATATAGTTGCTCAGTTGCTGTTGTTGCTCTGCAGAAAAATGTAATCCGAGTTTCGTTCGACGCCACAGCACATCATGGCTAGTGCAAGCCCATTCGTTTGCCATCACATAATCAACTTCAGCTTGATAAAGCCCATAGCCAAAATCGATGCCTAATACTTCAGCCGAACTTGCATCATTTAGAATATATTGGGTTCTCGAGCCGTATGTCCGTAATAAACGACCGAGGCTCTTAGGTGTTAGCCACTGATATTGCTGCTGATAAATACGGGTTAACTCGGCTAAATGACTAAAATCACCGCCGGGTAATACTTGCTGCGCAGTCCAAGCCTTGCCCATGTTAGGGTGAAACGGCTTAAGTCGATTCACTGCCGCTTCGGCCAGTTTACGATATGTGGTAATTTTACCGCCAAATACCGACAACAATGCCGCTTTGCCTTTAGGGGCATCAACAATAAAGGTGTAATCACGCGTAACAGATTGAGCCGATTCTGACTCATCATCCATCAAGGGTCTCACCCCAGAAAAGGTATGCACAATGTCTTGTTCACTAATCGTAGTTTTAAAATAATGATTAGTAATATTAACCAGATAATCAATTTCTTGCTGATCAATTTTCACATCTTTGGGATCACCAACAAAATCAACATCCGTGGTGCCAATCAATGAAAAATCATCTTCAAATGGGATCACAAACACAATTCGCTGATCTTCATTTTGTAAAATATAAGCGTGGGGTTGCTGGTGGATTTTAGGCACCACAATATGGCTACCTTTTACTAAACGAATTTTTTGCGGTGAAGGTTGCTTGATAACATGACTAAATAAACTCGACACCCAGGGACCAGAAGCATTCACCACGGTTTTAGCCAGCACATCGCGCACCGATTGATCAGCATGGTTTTGTAAGCTTAAACGCCAAAACTCGCCCTGACGCTCAGCATTAATACATCGCGTTTGGGTACAAATTTGCGCACCTAACTCTTTAGCCGCTAGCGCATTTAACACCACTAAGCGAGAGTCATCTACCCAGGCATCTGAATATTCAAAACCTTGAACAAAGCTTGGTTTTAAAGGACTATCAGCACTAAACGCAATTTTTCTTGAACCGCTTAACGTAGCGCGTGAGGCCAAATTATCATATAAAAATAATCCAAGGCGGATCATCCATGCTGGGCGTAAATGCGCTTGATGCGGGAGTCTGAACGTTAATGGGGTAATTAAATGCGGCGCTTTTTTCAATAGCACTTCTCGCTCAGCCAAGGCTTCTTTAACTAAGCGAAACTCATAATGTTCTAAATAACGTAATCCGCCATGAATTAACTTACTGCTATTAGACGAAGTCGCCGAGGCTAAATCGTTTTGTTCACAGAGCAATACACTCAGTCCACGCCCTACTGCATCGGCCGCTATTCCAACACCGTTAATGCCACCGCCAATCACGACAACATCGACTATTTCTATATCGGCTTCCATTTACTTACCCATCCGCTCAAATAAATATGATAAATAATATATATTAGCCACATCATAGAGTGACTCAAGGCTCATTGACAAGCAGAATTAGAAAGATCTTGTCGAAATTGATTACATCTTGTTAAATAAAATACTTAATAGTAGTATTTATCATATAAATTGAATTTGTATAATTTATCGTCGCATGAATGTTGCCCAACAAAACGGTAAAGCAACAGCATCAACATAGATAAAAGGATTGCCATGAGCCAGTTTGAATTTACCCACAGACGAAAAAACCCGTTAACGGGTAATTGGGTGCTAGTGTCGCCGCACAGAAATAACCGCCCATGGTTAGGTGCGACTGAGAAAAATGCCCCTTCAAACCTACCAGAACACGATGAGACATGCCCATTGTGCCCAGGTAATCAACGCGCTAATGATGTCCATAATCCTCAATATGAAAAAACATTTGTGTTCACCAATGACTTTGGTGCACTCACTCCACAGGTCGCGGAGCAAGCAGCACTACTTGAAACAAACCCATTATTTGAAATAGAAGCCGCTACGGGTGAGTGCCGGGTGATTTGCTTTTCACCTAAACACAATAAAACCTTACCCGAGCTGCCTGTTAATGAGATTAAAGACGTTGTCGACACCTGGAAGCAGCACTATATAGAATTGTCTGTTCAGTATGCTTGTGTGCATATTTTTGAAAATAAAGGCGCTGTAATGGGCTGTTCACAACCGCACCCACATGGGCAGGTTTGGGCGCACAACCATTTATCGACAGAAATCCAATTAGAACAAGCCAGCCAACATCAATATCAACAAACACACGGCAGCAATTTACTCGCCGATTATGTTAAGCGTGAAATAGCCGATGGTGAACGCGTGGTATACCAAAATGACCACTGGCTAGTTGTTGTACCATTTTGGGCGGCATGGCCATTTGAAACGTTATTAGTGAGTAAAGATGACGTACGTCATTTTGGCCAATTAACTGAAGCGCAATCAACCGCTCTCGCTGACGCCATAAAAGTGCTCACTACTCGTTATGACAACGTGTTTAATTGCAGTTTCCCATACTCAATGGGTTGGCACTGTGCCCCAAGTGACTTAGACGATGATAGCCACTGGCGCATGCATGCACACTTTTATCCACCGTTATTGCGCTCTGCTACGGTAAAAAAACACATGGTCGGCTATGAGATGTTAGCCGAAAGCCAACGCGACTTAAGCCCTGAAACCGCTGCGAAAATATTAAAAAATGCCAGCGACGTACACTACACCGAAGGAAATCAACATGACTAACAACGCGCTGCAGGCATTGTTTACCCAGCAATATGGATCAGATGCGCAAGGTGTGGTCAGCGCACCGGGTCGTGTTAATTTAATAGGTGAATTTACCGATTACAACCAGGGGTATGTTTTACCTTGCGCCTTAACATTTCGCACTCAAGTGCTTTTTCGTTTACGCGACGACAATAACGTTAGTGTTATCTCGACCATGTATCCTAATGAGCAAGAAGGCTTTGAGGTTAATCAAACGATTACTCAAGGTAGCTCGCAATGGGGTAACTACATTCGTGCAGTCGCTTTTGTACTAAACCGTGCGGGCCACCAGCTAAATGGCGTTGATTTACTGATTGAAAGCAACGTCCCTCAAGGCAGTGGTTTGTCATCATCTGCAGCCCTTGAAGTGGCAATTGCAGGTATGTTTAATCACGTGTGTGGTTTGAATCTTAGCGAAGAGCAAATTGCGTTATTTGGCCAAGAAGCCGAAAACGACTTTATGGATTGCCAATGCGGCATTATGGATCAGCTTATTTCAGCTAAAGGTCAACAAGACCAAGCCTTATTGATTGACTGCCAAAACCTACACACTCAAGCGGTAACCATTCCTACCGACTTATCGATTGTAATTGTTAATTCAAACTATCCACGTAAATTAGTCGACAGTGAATACAACCAACGCCGCATAGACTGTGAACAAGCCGCAAGCAAAATGGGCTTAACCACATTACGCGACGCTAATTTAACATTACTAGCACAAACAAAACCACAAATGAGCGCAGACGAATTTGCCCGCGCCCATCATGTTATTACTGAAAACGACCGCGTGATTGCCGCCACCAAAGCACTAGCCAACAACGACATTGATCAACTGCGAATATTGATGACCGCATCACATCAATCGCTTAAGCATGATTTTGAAGTCACGGTGCCAGCAACCGACGGTTTAGTGCAAATTTGCCAACAAGCTCTGGGCGATCGTGGTGCAGTACGCATGACAGGAGGTGGTTTTGGCGGTGCGATTGTTTGTTTATGTCGTCATGAAGATGTGGCGGTCATTCAGCAAGCGGTTGAACAGCATTACTTTGCCAAGTTTAACCTGCAAGCCGACATCTATGTGTGTACCGCAGGTAACGGACTGACAGTACAGCCATTCTAAATCGACCATCATTAATCAAACAGTCATCTATGCGGGCATGAACTAGCGCCCGCTATGCATCAGCCTTATTGATGCTTATGGAAATGAACTACCGAAAAGGACAGCATTGATATGTTCAAAAAAACACTCATTTGTGCAGCACTTATATGCCTAGGTACGACCTCAGTAGTGACCGCAAAAACACTTAGCACTGACGTAAAACCTGCACCGCAACCAGAACAGCTTTACCCAACACAGTTGCCCAAAGAAGCTTTACCAGAATTAGCTCAAGTTGGCCAATATCCAGTTGGCGTAAAAACGGTTCAGCTGGTGAATAAACAGCAATTTAACCCGAGCAGCCAAACCCTTGAAGACCGCAAGCTAACCGTAGAAGTCTGGTACCCAACCAATAAAACCCCAACGACCACAACCAAAGCAGTTTACCGTGACGAAACGCGCTTAGACTTACCCTTTGCATTACAAGGCAATGCCACTCGCGACGCTGAAGTGGTTAACTTAACAGGCCAGCCATTCCCATTAGTGGTGTTATCGCACGGCTATACCGGTTATCGCACCATTATGTTTTATTTGGCAGAGCATTTAGCCTCACACGGTTATGTGGTGGCAGCACTTGATCATACCGACTCGACCAATGCCGACGTCGACATGGTTAATGCACCGTTTAGTGGTTTTTTTAGTACGCTACTGAATCGCTCTCGCGATCAGCAATTTACTCTTGATTATTTTACTAACACAGACAATTTTGTTAGCAGCATAATCGACACTCAACGTGCTGGATTAATTGGTTATTCAATGGGCGGCTATGGTGCGGTAAATACCGTTGGTGGTTGTTATCAATTTAATCAACAAACTGCTGCCACGTTTACCGGCAGTAAAGATGTGAATGTGATTAATGGTGCGATTGCATTGCTCAATACCTGTGCTGGTGGTCAATCTGCACCAGCAAAAGTCGACCCTAAATGGAAAGCCATGATAGCCATGGCACCTTGGGGCGGTAACTATCAACTGTTTAATCCTGAGTCACTTGCCAAAATCACTACGCCAACGTTATATGTTTCTGGCGATCTTGATGATATTTCAGGATACAAAGGCATCCAATCGCTATACCAACAAACTGGTGGCGACAGCACTTATATGCTTACCTATCACAACGCACGCCACAACATAGCACCTCATCCTGCACCACAAGTTGCTTACCAAAATGAAATAGACCTTGGCCATTACTTTGAGCCAGCATGGAGCAACACTCAACTCAACACCATCAATAAACACTTCGCATTAGCCATGATGGATTGTCATGTTAAAAATCAACAAGATAAATGTACATTCTTACAACTCAATGGCCAATCAAACGAACAAGATGCCCAAGGCAACCCAACACCCGCATGGAAAGGATTTGCCCATCGCTACGCGACAGGCATGTCATGGGATATGAAAACGCCTAAGTCTTAGTCATTTTGCGATTACCATTCTGAAAATAAACTGTCGACATTTGACGGTTTATTTTTAAGGAATCACCGTTCTGAATTAACAAGCCATCAACATATATTGAACCTAGCTACGTTGAGCTCGCTAAAAACAGATCGCATCAAGCACTTGAAAGATAAGCAAAAATAACCAAATAAAATAAAGTGACCTGCAATACTGATGCAATTAACGCTCAACAATGAGTAAAAAAAGTCAAAAAATGCTAAGAGATCAGCATCACATTGTTAAGAAAAGGTTGATATTTAACCTCAATTACTATATTTATAAGATAAATAAGCTTTAATTAAAAAATCAAGATTTATAAAAAAGCAATAACATCAACTGGGGGAAGAAAAATGTCTACAAAAGGAATCGCTACTTTTGGCAAGAGAACGACGTTAGCACTTGCTATTGCTGGGGCAATAGGCAGTGTTCACGGAGTAACAGCAGCAGAAGCTGACACTCAAGCCAATGAGCAAATTGAAGTCATTGCTGTAAAAGGGATCCGCAGCAGTTTAAAAAACTCTATGGCCGACAAGAAATCCGCATCCGTGGTTTCAGATGGTATTTCGGCAGAAGATCTGGGTAAATTTCCAGACTTAAACGTTGCTGAGTCATTACAACGTATTACAGGTGTCTCTATTGACCGTAGCGGCGGCGAAGGTCAAGCCGTTACCGTTCGTGGTTTTGGCCCACAATTTAACACGGTACTGGTTAACGGCCGCCAAATGGCAACCGACAGTGCGGGTCGTGAGTTTAACTTCGACATCTTAGCGGCTGAGCAAATCACCGGCGCCAACGTATACAAAACCACTAATGCTAGCATGCAAGAAGGCGGTATTGGCGGTACTATCGACCTAACAACTGCACGTCCATTTGATTACAGCGGCTTGCAAATTGTAGGGTCAGTAAAAGGCATGTACGAAAGCCTTTCAGAAGACGTATCGCCTGCGTTTTCAGGCTTAATCAGTAACACCTTTAATGACGAAACCATGGGTGTGTTATTGGCAGTAAGCCACCAAGAACGCAGTGTTCAAGTTAACCAAATCAATACAGCTGGCTGGCGCGGTGGTCAAACGATTTCTAACGCACGTGATGGCGTATTATTCACTAATGCCTATATCCCACGTAACTGGGACCAAATCGTTGATGAGCAAGACCGTACTCGTACCAACGCCAGTTTAGTTTTTCAATATGCACCCTCTGACGATGTCAGCATTACTTTAGACGGCTTTATCTCTAAGTTTGAAGTCGACTCACAAGTGACCGATTTAGCCTCATGGTTTGAACCCGATCGTGTCGGCAGTGCCACGATTGACCCTTCTACTGGGACGCTATTAACCTTTAGCCAGGATGTTGGCTTACATCAAGGCAGTGGCGATCCTGCAACCGACTTTGTATCGCACACACGTAACTCTCGCGATGTCACTAACAGCGGTGTTGGCTTAAATGTTAAATGGGATGTTACTGAGCAGTTAGTCGCTAAATTTGACGTATCAAACTCAAATGCAGAAAACGATCGCGCTGGCCGTGACCGCTTTAACGTTGTGGGGATGACCAACAGCTATTCATTTGACGGTACTGGCGGCGTGCCAACGGTATTACACGATGGATTTACAAATGGCAGCTTGCCAGATGCTAATCTAGCGCGCTTACATTACAATGAAAAAGGTAATCAATTCACTGATGAAGATGAAATCACTGAATTCAAAGCTGATTTTGAGTACACCCCAGATTCGTTAGTTTTCACTAAAGCTAAATTTGGTGTTTATCGTCAAGAACGTGAAAAGTCGAGCTATCAAATCTTTGGTAGTCAGTGTCAGTTCTGTGGCTACGGCACAGATGCTCCAATCGACGCGATTGACTTTAGACCTTACACAGCCAATAACTATTTCTCTGGCTTAATCGACACCTTCTACACCTATGATGGCGATGCGATGGTGGATTATTTAGCTGCTGAAGGCTATCCCATTACGCCAACATTACAAAACAACCGTTATACCATTAATGAAGATGTCACCAGCCTATACATGAACTTCACGTTTATGTATGACGTTGGCGATATGCCATTAACCGTTGATTTTGGTGCGCGTTACTCAAACACAGATGTGGATGTGAGTGCAGTACAAAGCTATATCTCTGACGTAGTTCCTACCAGCGATGCAACCTTATTTGCTAACGTGTATGGCCCTGCTAATGACATCGCTCAAGGTACGTCTTACTCTAACTTATTACCAAGTTTAAACATTAAGTTAGATCTGCAAGATGATATGGTTTTACGCTTTGCAGTGTATGACTCATTAACTCGCCCAACCATGTCTCAGCTTTCGCCTGCGACAAACTTTAATGAGCCACGCCGTCAAAACTTAACCGCAAGTGGTGGTAACCCTGCGCTAGAGCCGTTCCGTTCTGAAAACTGGGACGTGTCTTACGAGTGGTATTACGACGATGCAAGCTTATTTAGCTTTGCATTCTTCAGCAAAGAAGTTGACGATTTTATCGTGAGCTTAACTGGTGATGAAACGTACCAAATGACCGACCGTAGTGGTCCTGATTTCAACTGTAGCACCACTAACTCAGACCTATGTACTAGCGACGTTGTGGCAACCACAGAAGAGCTAAATGGTCAGTCTGAAGTGTATACAGTGACACGCCCACGCAATGGTGAATCAGCACGTATTACCGGTTACGAAATTGCGTTAACTCACGTATTCGACAACGGTTTTGGTGTAACAGCTAACGCGACCGTAGTAGATAGCAACGTTAAAGTGGATGCTAACTCTACCCAAAGCTTCGCACTTGAAGGTTTAGGTGACTCACAAAACTTAATCGTGTTCTACGAGCAAGATAACTGGCAAGCACGTGTTGCATTTAACAACCGTGAAGGCTTTTTACGTCAGCTAGATAACGGTTTTAACGGTGAGCCAATTAAAACTGAAACCTTCGGACAGTGGGATATTAGCGCGAGCTACGATATCAACGAAAATGTATCTGTTTTTGTTGAAGGCATTAACATCACTGAAGAAGAGCTAGTGCAAACAGGTCGTTTCGCCAACCAGGTTTACTCGGTTGAAGACAACGGTTCACGCTACGCAGTAGGGTTAAGAGGCAAGTTCTAAGTTATAAGCCTTAAAAAGACAGGTGCAAGCGCACCTGTCTTTTTGTTTATAACAAGACCGACAAACTTCACCTTGTGATAGTGTTTAAGCACTCAATTGCAAACAGGATGTTAACCCAATGGCAAAAGCAGTAAAAAAAATAATCATTGTGGGCGGCGGAACAGCGGGCTGGTTAACGGCAGCAATCATTGCATCGCATCATAAAAACCAAACAGGCCAGACACAGACAATAGACATAAGCTTAATCGAATCGTCAGATATTCCGACTGTGGGGGTGGGAGAAGGTACCTGGCCAACCATGAAAAACACCCTACAACAGATAGGGTTGAACGAAAGTGACGTTTTTAGAAAGTGTCATGCGACGTTTAAACAAGGCGGTAAATTTGTCAGCTGGGTGCATGGCAATGGCGACTTTTATTATCATCCTTTTACCGTACCATTGGGCTACGGCCGCCTCGATTTGGCGCCATATATTGATAATATTAAAGATTACGCCGAACAAACCAATTTTCAACATGCTATTTGCGAGTCAGGCCTTGCACCGCGCAGCATGGCAGAGGGTGACTATCAAGGCACATGCAACTATGCCTACCACCTCGACGCTGGCGCCTTTGCCGACTTGCTCAAACAACACTGTAAAACCCATCTCAACGTTAATCACATTATTGGTACGGTCGACCATGCTAGCGTCGACAGCCAGGGCAATATCAGCAATGTAACACTTATCGATCAAGCTCCAATCGAAGGTGATTTATTTATCGACTGCACCGGGTTTGCATCGTTATTGCTCGGAAAAACCTTAAACGTTCCTTTTATTAAGCTCGACCATGTACTGTTTAATGACCGCGCAATCGCCATGCAAGTGCCTTACGACAATGCAGACAGCCCCATTGCTTCACACACTATCGCCACCGCACAAGATTCTGGTTGGATTTGGGATATCGGCTTAACGCACCGCCGCGGCGTAGGTCATGTTTACTCAAGTCGCTTTATGAGTGATGAGCAAGCAGAAGCCAATTTACGTCGTTATATTGGCCCTAAAGCAGACGGATTACCCGTAAAGCATATTCGTTACCAAAGCGGCCACCGAGAACGTTTTTGGCAAAATAACTGTGTCGCTGTAGGTATGGCGGCAGGATTTGTAGAGCCACTTGAAGCAACCGCCATTATGCTGATAGAAATATCAGCCCGCTACATTGCTGAGAATTTACCGGTTAACGACAACGTCATGGCATTAACGGCCAAGCGCTTTAACCAACAAATGGATTATCGCTGGGGTCGTATCGTCGACTTTTTAAAACTGCATTACATGTTAACCAAACGTCCAGAACCTTATTGGCAGGCGCACTGTAATCCAGACTCTATCCCGCAAAGCCTACAAGACGACCTTAGCATGTGGGCATTTAGAGGCCCCACCAGCAAAGACTTTAATGGGCCAAATGAACTATTTCCTGCGGCCAGTTATCAGTATGTTCTTTATGGTATGGAATTTACGCCAGACTATTCGCAACACGCCCACTTGTACCAACAACACGCGCAAGCGTCGCAAATATTAAATCGCAATGTTCAGCTCACGCAGCAGATGCTCAATACTCTGCCGCCTCATCGTGACTTTATTGAACAATGGTTAACTCACTCTCAACAGTAGAATAATAATATGAAAACACTGACAGAATTAACCCCACAACAACATCAAGACTTACGCATAACAGACGACTGTGCCATTCAATTTGCCCAGCAGCAAAACATTATGAACCTGCGAGTCACCGAAGTGAGTCAAGCAGCGTGTTGTATGCCGATTTTTTATGTGCGTAATAGTCAAAACGGCCAATGGGTATTAACCGGCTTTACCAGTTTTGAGCAAGGGAGCAACTTGTTTATTGAACAAGGTCAATGGACTGCATTACACACGCCAGCAAACATGCAAACCTTTCCATTTTTCTTAATGAAGTCGCCAGAAAACCCACAGCAATACACCATTGGTGTTGATCAAACGCACTCCGCGTTTTCAACCACCAGCGGCAAGAGTATTTTTGAAGCCAATGGCAAAGCATCACTGCATTTGTCCAGAGTTAAAACGTTACTCGAAGCCGATATCAAAAACGATATTCGCACCCAAGAATTTAACCAATACATCAGCCAACTTGGCTTATTACGTCCGATAAATATTTTAGTGCAACACCAAGATGGCAGCACACCCAGTTTATCTGGCTTGTACACCATCGACGAAGACAAACTGCAATCACTCGACAAAGATGCCTTATTTGAACTGCATCACAAGGGGTATTTGGCGCCGTTACAAGCCATGTTGATGTCGTTATTTCAGCTTAACAGCCTGATAAAACGCCATAATAAGGTTGCAACATTATCGCCAATTAAAAATATAAAACTAGAAGTTAGTAAAAAAACGGCAGCATAACAATACCCAACACACGATTGGGAAAGGAAAAACAATGTCTGAAAACATGATCCAATTATCGGTATTTGCCTTTGTCACGGCAATTATTGGTTTATTAACTTACATGAAATGTCGCGGCGCCAACCGCCAACAGAGCACACAAAACAAAGAATACTTCTTAGCAGGGGGAGGCCTAAGTTGGGTATTTGTTGCGGGCTCAATTACGTTAACCAATTTGAGTACCGATCAGCTGGTGGGGATGAACGGTAACCAAATGGCATTACTGGCTTGGTGGGAGTTTTCTGCGGTTATCGGGTTAATCATTTTAGCTAAATTGTTTTTGCCTGTTTATTACAAATACAACTGTACAACGACAACCGAACTGCTAGAAAAACGATATAACAACAAACATATACGTGCCGTTATCGGCGCTATTTTCTTTTTAGGTAATGCATTTATCTACATGCCTGCGGTGATTTATTCTGGGGCGCTGTTTATGCAAACCATGTTTAACGTCGACATTCCGTTAATGTATATTGCAGTTGCTTTTGCCACATTAGGTGCGGTTTATGCCTTCTTTGGGGGCTTACGTGCAGTTGCAGTATCAGACACTTATTCAGGCGTATTGCTTTTAGGTATGGCCATTTTTGTGGTGTTTTTAGCCTTAAATGCCATTAACTATGATTTCTCTGACATTCCAGCTGAACGGTTAACCTTTATTGGTGACAATGATTCACCTTTGCCTTGGCATACTCTGCTTACCGGTATGATCTTTATTCAAATGTTTTACTGGGGCACCAACCAAACGATCACCCAACGAGCAATGGCGGCTCCCACCCTTAAAGAGGCACAAAAAGGGGTCTTTGCCGCTGCCGGTATTCGTATTTTAATTGTCCCTGCGATTGTGGTTATCCCAGGTATTGTGTCGTACAAATTGTATGGCGATATCGGCGATGCAGCCTACGGGCGCATTGTTGGCGACTTAATGCCGACATGGTTAACTGGTGTATTTGCTGCCGCTATGGCAGCTGCGGTTTTGTCGACCTACAACAGCTTGCTAAACTCAGCAACTGCGCTGTATGTATGTGATATTCATGAAGCCTATATTAAGAAAGACCCTAACGTTGTGCGCTTGAGTGGTTGGGTAACTTTGTTACTGAGTATCCTGACATTAACGCTGGTACCAATTTATCAACAAGCTGAAAGTATTATTAACTTACTACAACAGCTAAACGGTTTACTCAGCATGCCTATTTTATCGATATTCATTGTCGGCTTGGTATTCAAAAATATTGATGCTCGTGCAGGTATTGGCGCAGTTATCTTTGGCGTGTTGCTGTATGCCTCATTAACGTTTGAGTTTTCACCATTCTATTCAAGCTGGCACTACATTCATTTAATGCCAGTAACGTTAGCAGCTTGCGTATCTTTCGCATTACTCGCTAACCGATTCGTGTTTGGTAAAAAAATCCAATTTGCCTCACGTGATGATATCGAAGTGGCTTAAACCTCGCAGATGTCATCAATAAAAATGAGCACCCATTGTGGTGCTCATTTTTTTAGCTTAAAGAAGTCATCAATCATGCCGATAAATAATATTAAGCCTTAATGAGCTAATATAATAAAACTGAACAAAAAGTGACGTTTATCCGGTCTTAATTTTTAGACAATAATACTAAGGTACTTACTATGCTTAATGCTTTTAACACTATCAAAGCGCGTATTTTATTAGGTTACGCTGCGACGGTGCTTATGACCTTAGTCGCCGCGGGATTACTCAGTAGCAGTAACCAAACGGTTAAACAAGAGGTTGCTGGGTTTGTAGATGGTACTTTACCCGCATTAAAAAGCATTACGAAAGTTCAAAGCCATGCTAAAGAGTTAGTATTAATCGGCTATTCGCTTTACGGAACCACAATAAGTGTCAGTGAGTTTAGTGAACAAAAAAACTTACTGTCACAAAACCTAAATCAACAATATCAGCTGCTCAATTCCGTAACATCAGCACAACTCATGCCGCAAATTGACGCCCTCTATGCAGCGTTATCATCATTAGAAAACATCATGAGCAAGCAATCTGTTGATTGGGACACTGCGCGCGAACAACTGAGTAAGCTCAATAATAGTGCCAACGACTTAAAAGACCGCCTTGATACACTTGCACAAGATATCTCTGGCCAAGCCAATCAAAATGCGATGAACATCCAAAAAGAATTGGGTAACAATACATTGCTGATATATGTGCTGGTGGGCCTTATGGTATTGGTGGCTGTAGGTGCATATTTAGCGGCGCAAAAACAAATTGCCAGTCCAATCCAACAGCTGTCAAACGACCTGACTCGTATTGCTCAAAACCGTAATCTAAAAGCTCAGCTCTCTGATGAATGCATTGTTGAAATCAGTAATGTGGCCACCAGCGTCAATGGATTAATCAAGGTATTCCGCTTAGGCATGAATGATGTACATGATGCTATCGCCAGTATCAGCCAAACAGTGGCACAGCTGAGTAACACTACCGGAAAGTCATCCGCTTCAGTTGATGAGCTGCAATACACTATTGTCAGTTTAGTGGATGTGATGTCGCAGCTTGAACAACAAATGGAACAGAGTGTTGAGCATTCACAAAGTGCTGCAGACTCAGCTCAACAAGGTGCACAAAGCATGGTTGAAGGGCAAAAAGAAGTGAAGCAAACGGCAGACAGCATTAGCGTACTTGCTCAAGACATAGAAACAACTGCCAGTATGTTACTAACACTGCAAAATTCAGGTAAACAAGTAGCAACTGTGGTTAAAACCATTGCCGATATTGCCTCACAAACAAATTTATTATCATTGAATGCTGCCATTGAAGCCGCGAGAGCGGGCGAAACAGGCAGAGGATTTGCAGTAGTGGCAGATGAAGTGCGCACCTTAGCGTTGCGCACACATAACTCAACGGTGGAAATCAATTCAATGTTGGCTAATATCGTCGAATCGATTCAATCTGCGGTTGACAACATGGCGTCAAATCAACAAAAAGCACAGCAGTCTGTATCATTAGCAAACCAATTAGTGTTAACACTTGAACAAAGCCGCCAGCTCATTCTCTCTCTAGCTACTGTTAGCCAAGAATCAGCCATGCTAGCGCAAGCATCCCAACAACAAGCACACACAGTTAAGCTTAAGGTGCAGGACTTCACACTGTTAGGGGAGTCGGTATCGACTGGAAATCAGCAAATTAGTGAAGCGGGTAATAAGTTGAGTAATTTAGCCGATAAGCTAACCAACACTGTCGATCAGTTTGAACGTTAAATCGTAGAATAAAATCGTTTATCTTGGCGGTTTTTGTTTTAACCAAATCCAAAAACCGCTCAACGACACCATCAATAATGCGAGGGCAAACAAGTCCCATAGCCATATCGTTAAATGACCAAACAAGCGCCCACTGTGTAAATCAAGCATGACTCGTTGCCAGCTTAAGTTGGCGCTGCGGGCTCGATTAATAATGGTCTTGTCTATCTCATCATTGGCGCTTACCCAGGCATTAAACCCATTCGGTAACGACGCCAATTTCCAGTCAATAAGTTGCTCATCGGCCTGGTAAATACCATTAGCCGTATTAAGCCATACTCGATTATCAACAAACGCTAGCCCAAGCAAATCCGCAGGCAGCCCCGTGCTGTTACTTTGGGTTTCTTGTAACTGGCCTTGTTTATCAAATAAATATAACTGCTGCGCATCTATCGCTACGATCATATTACTGGCATACGTGGCACTTATTAGGGTGTCAGCCGCCTCTAAAATCATCTGTTGATTTTGCCACAGCAAGTTGTCGGTAATGTATAAAGCAGAAGAAGTCTGGCCAAATTGAGCAACATGCTTAGGCGCAGCAATGCCGTAATAATCTAATAACCATGCTTGAGTCACACCGGTTTTATCTAAACCTAAGTCGTCACTGTGGTTAATGGCCACACCCGTTAAGGTTAACAGTAGAATAAACAACGCGCTCGCCAAGCCTAAGCGACGATGCCAAGGGCGAAGTACACGTAAAAATTGAATTCGTAGACTGTTTCTTGAGGGTTTTGTCACGCTAACCTGCTTAAAAATGGCTTATTTATTGATATGGGCATCAAGCAACAATGCGATGCGCGAGAGTTTTGTCAATGCTCTCACCGACAAGGTAGCCCCGGTAATGCCGTCAATGTGTTTGTCGAGCTGATGTTGCTCAGTTAATTTTGCCGCTTTAAATTGGTCGGTAAAAAAATCATGGCGTACTTCATCACCACGGCTTTCTCGGTATACTAATACTTTAGTTTGAGCAATTTGCTGATTTTTTACGTGAATACCCACCGTAATCGGCGACTCTTTACCAATCTCATCCATAATCCACACGGTTTCATTATTATGTAACCAATAACGCACGCGCATTTTAGTAAATCGATGGGCTAAAATTGCCTCTATCGCTTGTTTTAAATCATCATCGAGCCATAACACTTTGGCATCACCGCTATTGCCGTTAAATGCCTGGCTTATAAATGCATCATTTGACTGGTATTGGGTGGCAGCCTGCGCGCTATGCGTTGGCACATACCCTACAAACAACAGTATAAAAAACACTAACACCGAACGAAACATTGGCACATACCATCCATAAGCAATCATAAAAAATACGGGTGCCGACAATATACACTGTTGGCACCCATTTTTATCGATAATCGGTTTTACCGAAAATAACGTTAAGACTTGTCAGTACTTAGAACTGATAACCAACGCCTAGGTTAAAGCCGTCTGAATCAGCTGCACCGCTGATTTTTTCAAAGTCAGCTTTAAACACTACATTTTCGTGTAACCAGTAGTTCACACCCACGTTAGTTTGCTTTTTCTTGGTGTCCGCGCTGTCACCGGCATTGTTGTCCCACTCGTTGTAACGAGCAAACACACCAAACTGGTCATTAATACGGTAAGCAGGCTCAATATAGAAACCATTTTGCTTATCACGACCTAACGCTTCAGCTTCTTGACCGTCGATGTCCCACTGAGCAAATAATGCTTTAACGGTAAAGTTTTCGATGCTGTAAATAGCATGTGCAGTTACCAAGGTTGCAGAGGCAGTATCAACACCCGCTTCACCTTGCGTTAAATCTGATTGATATTGTACTGTGGCAGCAAGCTCTAAACCTGGTACAGCAGTGTACTTAACACGGCCGGTATAGGCTAAATCTTCACCTTTGGCTTCAGATACTTTTTGACGACCATTACGGATCTTGTAACCCGAGCTTTGGTCTAAATACAAACCAGAAGTCACTGCTGTATCAAATGCTAAACCAGGAGCTGCTTTAACGTTAAGCGTTAAACCACCTTCCCACCACGTCGCTGGGATAATGTCTTTTTCTACCGGGTTACGCTCAACACCGTAAAACGTGTTCGGTTCATGAGTTTCGTTAATAATACCCACTGGCATTAAAAATAGACCCGCTTTACCCGTAAGCATTTCATTGAAGTCATGCTCGATATAAGCTTGCTCTAACTCCACTTCGCCTTTTTTACCTTCACCAGCGATGGAGTGCTCAACTTCTAGTTCAGAGAAAAAACGAGTTGAGCTGTTAAATTCATGGCCAACAAATAACACAAAACGGTGGAAATCGAATTCTTTTTTATCGTTACCCGTTTTGTTGTCAGTAATGTTGTTGTAATGCAATTCGCCATAACCACCAATGGTGGTTGCTGACTTGCTAGACGCTGTTGCTTCAACAACATCGGCAGTGGTTTCTACACGCTGTTCAGTTTGTTCTAGACGCTTCTCAAGATCTTTTAACACTTTTTGTTGCTGTTCAATGATTTGGCGTAATTCAGTTGTTTCGTCAGACGCAGTAGCATAGTGGCTAGCAAACAGGCTTAATAAAGTAGCCGCGATTAACGTTTTTTTCATTTGGTTATCCTGATGGGTCAAAGTGAACACTATAAGCTTGTGTAAAGCTATGTAAATTTACGCGGATTATACATAACACACACACTAATGCAAACCATTATCATTAAGGTTATTAACCAACTAAGCACTATGTCACAACACTTACCAGACAATTGCAACAAACCGGAATAGACGAATTAGTTGCAAAAAAAACGGCTTACCCGTTGAAGGTAAGCCATTTTATATCTATTTTATCAGTGTAGTAAATCGAACGCCCTCACCTGTTATTTACCAATATGCGTTTTATGATGAGTATTTATTTTTGCCGTTCAGATTGTTAACACTAACTTGCCCACATACTGTTTTTGTAAAAAGACTTCTTGCGCAGCATTAATGTCTTGTAAGGGAAAAGTCTTCGCAATAATAGGGTTCACTTTGCCTTGCTCTATACAATTAACCAGATTTTGAAAGACTTGTGGCTCAAGTACAGTACAACCAAAAAAGCTTAAATCTTTTAAGTATAATGTTCTGATATCCAGCTCAACTAATGCACCACCAATTGCGCCAGATACAGCATAACGGCCACCTGGTTTTAACACCGACAAAAACTGCGACCATTGTTTTCCCGCCACAAGATCAATCACCACACTAACGCTGTTATCACCTAAAACATCAACCAAATCTGCATCTCTGGCAATAATCTTATCGACACCTAAATCGAGCAATTGTTGGTTTTTACTTGGGCTCGTTATCGCAATAACATAAGCGCCGCGAGCCTTAGCTAACTGCACCGCTGCAGAGCCCACACCGCCAGAGGCACCTGAAATAAGCACACGATCGTTAGCGGTTACATTTGCTCGGGTTAACATGTTTTCTGCAGTTGAATAAGAACAAGGAAATGAAGCGAGTTCTGCGTCGGTCAACTTGCTGTTAATAGCATAAGCATGCTTGGCATCAACAACAGTATATTCAGCAAACCCTCCGTCACATTCAGAACCAAAATACCAAGGCAGATCCAGTGACACCCCTTTTACCTGCCTTATGCAAGGTTCAATTAACACACGCTCACCAATGCGTTGTTGATTAACATTCTTGCCGACTGCAACAATCACACCGCAGACATCCGCCCCTTGAATACGTGGAAAGGTTAACGGATTACCAGACCAACTCGCATCAGCGCTATCACCTTCGGCTTTGGAATACCACGCGATACGCGTATTAATGTCAGTATTATTCATCCCTGCGGCTAACACTTGGATTAACACTTCATCAGCATGTGGAGTCGGAACCGCAATATCATCACGGTATTGCAGCATTTCAGGACCACCATGCCCGAGTAATTGCACGCCCTTCATAACACTTGGAATAGTATTCATTATGAGTTTATCTCCATAAGTTGTTTAACAGTTTGGTGAGCCGACACAATTGCCTCCTCCCCCAATAAAGGCCATGCACTAGAAATGCCTTCATGGAGTAAAAATAACTGCGTGGCTAAGTCGGCTCGCAGGCTTTGTTGAGCTAAAAACTGGCGAACATCTTGTTTATGTTGTTTAACGGCTAGGGTTATTTCAGCATTATCAGGAAAAGCCGCAATGGCGTTCATCGACATACACCCATGTGGCGCATATTGCTGCATCCACTGTTTGAGTTGGGCAAAAATATGATTAATAGCATCAATTCCAGCAGCCGGTGAGTCTTGTTGTAAAAAATCCAAATAACGTTGATGACGGTAAGCAAGCGCACCAATGATCATCGCCTCTTTCGACGGATAATGTTTATATAAGGTACGTAAACTCACCTCACTGGCTGTTTTTAATTGCGCCACACTGGGTTCAGCAAAGCCATATAGGCTAAATGCTTGTTCCAATCGCGCTGCAATTTGTTGCTTTAACATCTTACCCACTTGGTAGAGCGTTTATTCTACATGCAGAGTAGAATACTCACTCTACCCTGTCAAGTGTCGATGCTTAAACACTCATTTAGTGCAGCCCTTTGTATGCTTAATAACCACACCACGATTTATAATTGCCGCAACAGCAAACAATTCCCTTCGTGGGGAGCTTATTTGTCAGGTTTTTAAACCCAAAACACGCTATGATCTGCACTCGTCGCAATTGGCTGACCTCATCAATATGAATTGCCTAATCACAATGGCTAAGATGAGTCGCATCGCGAAATTTTTATTCACTTTTTATCGATATTGGGCAATACCATGGCTATTAGAATCAAACTTAAACCTGGCCGCGAACGTTCACTAGACCGTCGCCACCCTTGGGTATTTTCCAACGGCATTCACAACGTCAATGGCGGCAAACCTCAAGCCGGAGACACGGTTGACGTAGTCGCACACGACGGACGTTGGTTAGGTCGTGGCGCCTGGTCACCCGAGTCGCAGATTCAAGTCAGGGTATGGACTTTCGATAAACAAGAAGAAATTGATAGCGACTTTTTTGCAAGACGCATTAAACGCGCTCAAGAGGGACGTGATGATCTGATTATTGAGCAAGGGCTTACGGGATACCGTTTAATTGCAGCCGAGTCAGACGGGTTACCCGGTATCACCATTGACCGCTACGCCAATGTACTTGTATGTCAGTTATTAAGTACCGGCGCTGAAAAATGGCGCGACACCATTGTTGAGCAACTAGTGCTGCAATATCCAGATTGCGCAGTGTATGAACGTTCTGATGTTGATTCACGTAAAAAAGAAGGCTTAGCGCCTGTAATGGGGTTACTGCACGGTGAATTGCCACCAATGCCAGTCATCATTGAAGAAAACGGTATTAAAATCGCAGTCGATGTGGTTAAAGGCCATAAGACCGGTTTTTACTTAGACCAACGTGACAACCGCGCTATGGCGGCTCGTTTCGTTAAAGGTAAATCTGTACTCAACTGTTTTTGCTACACAGGCACTTTTGGTTTGTACGCAGCTAAAGCGGGCGCGGCCAGTATTGAAAACGTCGATGTATCGGGTTTAGCACTGCAAACTGCGCGCGACAACATGGCAATTAATAACCTAAATGATGACCACGTTAACTACAACGAAGCTGATGTATTCAAGCTATTGCGCCAATATCGCGATGAAGGAAAAACCTTTGATGTCATCGTACTTGACCCGCCTAAGTTTGCTGATAATAAATCACAGTTAGATGGCGCATGTCGTGGTTATAAAGACATCAATATGATTGCCATGCAGTTAATGAACCCTGGTGGCATCTTGCTCACCTTCTCTTGTTCAGGCTTAATGCAGTCAGACTTATTCCAAAAAGTAGTGGCCGATGCGGCATTAGATGCCAAGCGTGAAGTGCAGTTCATTGAACGCATGCACCAAGCAAGCGACCACCCAATTAGCAGCGCATTTCCAGAAGGTTATTACCTCAAAGGGCTTGTCGCTCGTGTTTGGTAATCGTTAAATAGAGCTAATCAAAAAGGGAACAGTATCTGTTCCCTTTTTTGTTTAATGTAACTCAAGATACTTAACGACTGACTTTTAATGAGGCATAACACAGAACGAATAATTTTCGATAAAAGCTCACTAATACCTATCAACACTAATCAATAAATAACCATTTACCAGACACAATATTGATATAAACCCCAACAACAATAACCGCCAACATTGATGCAAAAAAGCGACTACTCAATGAGTCAGTCGCTTGTTATCAAGCTTTAGCAGTTAAATACTCACCATTTTGTGGTGCTAAACTAAAAGAGTAAATTATTCATAGTATGTTGTTGTTTGTAATAATATCTCACTAAAATCAAAGATTTGATCTATAGTCTCTATCGGATGCCGAGTTTCATTTTTATCGACATCGAACAACCCAAGATATTTTTGTTTGGCATTAAAGTGCAAACGGCATAAAGGTTTGCGATTATTGTCATCTAATAACACACCAAAATAACTTTGGGTATCTCTTGCAATAATCCTAGTAGCATCAACCTTTTGCCTTAAAATAGCTTTAACAATATTAAAACCTTCAACTTCATCATTGGTAGTAATAATTTTAGGCTTATCATCATCTTGTGCATGTTGAACGTCTTCATCAACTTTAGACGTTTGTTCACCACCTATTGCTGATTTCAACCTGTCATTAATACTATCACTTAAAAATTGTCTTAAGGCTTTTTTAGTAATTTCAGTAAATTGCTGTTTAACTTTAGGTGTAAGTACGCCGTCATATGCTCTTGCAGCGAAAAATTTAATAAACTCTTCTTCTGGTTCTTTAAATTGCTCATTTAACAATTTTTTTATTTGATTTAAATATTTAAGTTCACCAGCCGCACTCACGATAGACTCAACATCAAATGAAGATTTAGTGAGTTTCTTAAGCTCTGGAACCAAATGCTCATCAATATTTAATAAATCTAAGGTTAAAAATGGTTTTTCATCCATCTTATTAGGGGCATCAAGATCGGTAAAAAATTGGTATTCTGTGCCGTTTGTTAAAATGGCCAAACGAGAGTTTGTAACCGAAAAATACCTAAAAAGTTGTCCTGCATGTTTAATGGATAGCTTTTCACCATATTTTTTGCATTCGATAAGAATTTGTACCTCGCCATCCTTAACTAATGCGTAGTCTACTTTCTCACCTTTTTTCGTGGCTATATCGGCAGTAAACTCAGGGATTACCTCGTTGGGATTAAAAACATCATAACCTAATACTGTATGTAAAAATGGCATGATCAACGCATTTTTAGTGGCTTCTTCAGTTTGCAAACTGGCTGCTATTTGAGGAATCCTTTTTGATAAAACATCTATTCGTTCAATAAAATCCATCTCATCGACCTCGTGTTAATGATTAATGTCACTCCAATTTCAAGTTAGCAGATAAAAACCAAATACCATAATAATTTTTTGAGCATTTTTCAGACAATAAAAAAGGCTTCCACAAGAAGCCTTTTTTTAATTAAATCATAACCTTATTCAACCGTTACGCTTTTTGCGAGGTTGCGAGGTTGGTCTACATCGGTACCTTTAATCAAGGCCACATGGTATGACAATAATTGCAGTGGAATGGTGTAAATCAGTGGTGCCATAAACTCATCACAATGTGGTACCTGGATGACTTTCATGGTGTCGTCTGATTCAAACTCAGCATCGACATCGGCAAATACATACATTAACCCGCCACGAGCACGTACTTCTTCAACGTTAGATTTAAGCTTCTCGAGTAACTCATTGTTGGGTGCGACAACGATCACTGGCATATCGGCATCAATAAGCGCTAATGGGCCGTGCTTTAACTCACCTGATGCATAAGCTTCTGCGTGAATGTATGAAATTTCTTTAAGCTTTAGTGCGCCTTCCATTGCGATTGGATATTGATCACCACGGCCTAAGAATAGTGCATGTTGTTTGTCGGCAAAGTCTTCTGCTAATTCTGCAATGGCATCATTTAAGCCAAGCGCTTGTTCCACTTTAGCTGGCATTGATAACAAGCTTTGAGTAATAGCGGCTTCCATGTCGCTAGACATGCCATTATGACGACCGATAGCCGTAGTTAACATTAATAAGCCAGCAAGTTGTACGGTAAAAGCTTTAGTTGATGCGACACCAATTTCTACACCGGCTTTCATCATGTAAGCCATGTCAGATTCACGCACTAATGATGAACCGGCTGAATTACAAATGGTTAAAGTGGCTTTGTAGCCCATTTCTTTAGCAAGACGCATTGCCGCTAATGTGTCGGCAGTTTCACCAGACTGCGAGATAGTCACTAATAAGCTATTTGGGAATAAGTGCGACTTGCGATAACGGAACTCTGATGCAATTTCAACGTTACACGATACGCCAGCCCAGTCTTCTAACCAGTAACGCGCAGCCATACCCGCATGATAACTGGTACCACAGGCAATAATTTGCACGTGTTTAATGTCTTTTAATAACTCTGCGGCATTTTCACCAAAAGCAGAATCTAATACTTTACCACCAGCAATACGACCTTCTAATGTATGGGCAATAGCCGTTGGCTGCTCATAAATCTCTTTGAGCATATAGTGACGATATTCGCCTTTATCACCGGCATCATGGGTTACTTCTGACTCTTTCATTTCACGCTGAACTGCGTTGCCGTCAAGATCAAAAATGTTAACGTCACGACGGGTAATTTCCGCTACGTCACCTTCTTCTAAAAAGGCAAATGAACGGGTAACAGGTAGTAAAGCGAGTTGGTCAGAAGCAACAAAGTTTTCGCCTAAACCATAACCAATCACTAACGGGCTACCACTACGAGCAACAACCATACGTTCGCTATCACGACGGTCGATAACCACGGTACCGTAAGCGCCTTCAAGTTGTTTAACTGTGGCTTGAACTGCAGCTAATAACGTACCAGCGGTTTTAAGTTCGTGGTGCACAAGGTGGCAAATAACTTCAGTGTCGGTGTCTGATGAAAACACATAACCTAAGCCTTTAAGCATCTCGCGTAGTTTGTTGTGGTTTTCAATAATACCGTTGTGAACAACTGCAATATCGCCCTCAGATAAATGTGGGTGTGCATTACGTTCACTTGGTTCGCCATGTGTTGCCCAGCGAGTGTGAGCAATACCGGTTCCGCCAGCCAGTGGCGCGGCGTCTAACGCTGATGACAACTCTTGTACTTTGCCTAAACGACGGGTACGGCTTAATTCACCTTGATGAATAACAGCAACACCTGCTGAGTCATAACCGCGGTATTCAAGGCGACGAAGGCCTTCTACTAAAATTTCTGCAACATCCCTTTGCGCAACAGCGCCTACGATTCCACACATGTTAGTTGTTTCCTTTACTGTTTAAATTTAATTTTGTTTACTGAGCATATGGCGCGAGTAAGACTCTAACGCCATGTGCTGAAATAATGTCTACTGCTTGTGGGCTAATGTTGTCGTCGGTGACTAATACATTGACCACATCCCACGGCAGTTCTAGGTTAGGGATCCGTCGACCAATTTTGGTCGACTCTAATAACACCACTACTTCACGTGACATTTCGGCCATCACTTTGCTTAAGCCGGTGAGTTCGTTAAATGTAGTCGTGCCACGATCCAGGTCGATACCATCGGCACCGATAAATAGTTGATCGAAATTATATGAACGTAATACTTGCTCTGCCACTTGGCCCTGAAAAGACTCTGAATGTGGGTCCCAGGTGCCACCGGTCATCAATAATGTCGGCTCATTTTCAAGTTCATGAATTGCGTTTGCCAGTTGCAATGAATTCGTCATCACCACGAGGCCACGCTTATCATTAAGTTGCTGCACAATCCCTGACGTGGTGCTGCCACTGTCAATAATGATTCGGTTATGATCGCGAATAAGCTCAGCCGCTTTGGCGGCAATAGCTTGCTTATTTAACGATAACGTTTCATTGGCTAATTGCGTCATTTCCTGAGGTACAGATACCGCACCGCCATAGCGACGTAACAATAATCCGTGCGTTTCTAGCATGGCCAAATCTTTGCGGATCGTGACTTCTGAGGTAGCGAACAAACTGGCCAGCTCATCGACACTGACTTCACCTTGGTCGTTGACCAATTTAATGATCGAATGGCGACGTTGTTGAGTATTACGTTTGGTCATTTGATTAAAAATCTTTCACATAAGTTTCGAATCGAAAGATATTTTAGCAGTAAATGAAACTTTATCTAGATCTGAATCGTTAAAATTGAAATAAAAGTACAAAAAAACCTCTGTGGTAAGCAGAGGTTTTAGGGGGATACGGAATATAATCAGAAATATGCGCAGCTTAAAACTTAATTTCTGCCGCTAAACTGATATTACGCTCCTGGCCGACAGTGACCATGTTGTACTCACCACCTTCGATATAATCGGTATCAAATACATTTTTAACATTGGCACGAACGCTAACATCTTTGTTCATAATATTCATGGTATATGCTGCGCCCAAGTCAAAGCGAATATAATCATCTTTACTGATAGTGTTGTCAGTATTGGCGAAACGATCGCCAACATACACAGCACCAAAGTTCATTGCAAAGTTGTCGGTTATTTCGTAACGCGTCCAAATATTAGCGGACCATTCTGGCGCATCTATCGGTGTATTGCCTTCAAGCTCATCACCGGTTTGATATTCAGCATCTAAATACATCATTGATGAAGTAACAAACCAATTCTGACTTATTTGACCTTGAGCACCTAATTCAAATCCACGATGTTTTTGCTCACCACCTTGTGTGGTGATATAGGTAAATGAGCCTGTTGGTACCGCTAATGTTTCCGAAATAGTAATATTTTCTAAGGTGATATCAAATACTGCTGCCGTCATTAATAAACGGTCGTCAAACAACTCCCACTTAGTTCCGATTTCATACTGAATACCGTATTCAGGTTTTAAATCCAGTTCATCGTTAACGTCAAATTGATTATTAACAGCACCTTGTGGAGTAAAACTTTTTGAATAGTTAACGTAAATACTGCCATTTTCTTTTGGTGAATAAATTACACCAAACTTAGGTGATACAGCATAGCTATTCTCACCTAAACCGTCTTTCTTTTGCTCGTCATAACGTACACCAGCAAGCAACTTCCACTGCTCATTGAATGTTATTAAATCTTGTAAATAGAAACCGTAATAGTTGTATTCAGTCGGTGTCTTTTTAGCAGACAAATGATGATCAAGATCTTGTTGAATGGCAGCCTGTCCAGGCACAATTTTTTGAGTGACGCCACTTTGAATTTGCTGCTGGTAGAAATAGTCTAAATAGTTAGCACCTATTAATAACTGATGTTCAACATCTGCAACATTTAAGTTTGCAGTAAAGTCGACAAAAGCGGTTTTATGTTGCCAGTCATCATAGCGATCAAATGGTTTAATGCTGTAACCGTTGTTAAAAGGATCAGGCTCATATTGTGGCGAAGAGTCGAAACGTTGACGATTAAACTGCTGATCGTTATAACCTGCTTTTACTTTCCACACATCATTTATATGCCATGTAATATCAGCACCTAAATTTGAAACCGTATTATCGGTAAAGGCCCAAGGAGCATCCCAAATAGTTTTATTATCACCAATCAAATTACCGTCATTATCTAACCAACCACCAGCATCTATTCCCGCTTTATCTTGAGTATGATCATACTTAACAGATAACAAAATATCATCGCTAAGGTCGAACTCCATGTTGATATAGCCTAACCAACGATCACGTTCCTGTGCTTCGTCAGTGGTTGAATATTCACGCCAGTACTCCGTATCTTGTTTAACCAAAACAGCACGATAACGAACACTTTGTGCTTCGTTCAAACTGCCACCCGCATCAAGCTGAACACGAGTAGAACCATTTTCATCTGTATCAAAACCAATATCGAGCATTGAGTCATATGTTGGTTTTTTGGTGACCATATTCACTAAGCCACCAGGGCCAGATTGGCCATATAACATACTAGAAGGCCCTTTAAGCACCTCTACTTGTTGGAGAGTTTCAATAGGCTGTATGTAGTGAGACCATTGCTGGTGGCCATTAATTAAATAGCCATTGCCAGAATCTAATTCGAAACCACGAATACTAAAAACTTGGCGGTTCCAGCGTGTAGTCCCTGCCGTTACACTTGAATCATTCACTAATACTTCAGCAAGGTTAGTTGCCAATTGTTCATCGGTTACAAAATCAGGGATAACATTGACTGATTGTGGAGTATCCATTAGGTCGATATCACCGCGCATAGCACCAGATGCTGTACCGACTTTATAATCGTTAAAAGTTCGACCCATGACATTAATACGTTCCATGTTTGTATCACTAGATACTTCAGCCATTACTGGCATCATCATTAATGCTAAACCAACGGCTAAACCTATAACTGAATATTTAAATACCATTTATAACTCCTCAATGAAATCTCTACTCCAATAAACGAGAGTAATATAAATGAGAAGCGTTTCTATTTATACTTTTTTTAAAATCTTTACAATTGAATGTGATATAGATCGTAATCATATATAAACCAACGAGTTGAGCTAGCACGCTAAAATGAATTTAAGCTTAATTCATCTCTTTTTTGTGATTTTATTTGGTGAGTTTAATATTGATAATCTTTAAGACAATAAAAAAGCGACCAATGGCCGCTTTAGAATAATTAGTATAAACATCTACTTTTTAATTTTAATCGGTCGTTGCCAACCCGTAATATGGCGCTGTTTTACACGGGTAATAACTAATTCATTTTCTGCTACATCTTTAGTGATAGTAGAGCCGGCACCCAAGGTGGCGTTTTTGCCAATAGTCACTGGGGCAACTAATTGAGTGTCGCTTCCTACGAAGACGCCATCTTCGATGGTGGTAATAAACTTATTAGCTCCATCGTAGTTACAGGTAATGGTACCAGCACCAATATTCACACCAGCACCAATAACAGCATCACCTATGTAACTCAAGTGGCCCGCTTTAGAGCCAACACCTAACACTGATTTTTTTATTTCAACAAAATTACCAATGTGCGCATCTTGCTTCAGTTCCGCCCCTGGGCGTAAACGAGCAAAAGGTCCAGCACTGGCTGCTTGCCCAAGCTTTGCGCCTTCAACGATGGTATAAGGTTTAATTTCAGCGTTATCTGCAATGTCACAATTAATCAGAATCGCACCAGCACCAATCGTGACATTATTACCTAATACCACTTTACCTTGGAATATGACATTGATATCAATCATCACATCCATACCCACGGTAACATCACCACGAATATCGATACGTGCAGGGTCGCGTAAATTGGCACCTTCTAACATGAGTTTTTCAGCAGCGCGAGCTTGGTAAGCACGTTCTAACTGTGCTAATTGCACACGATTATTTGCGCCTTCAACTTCAATGGCTGACTGGGGTTGTGACGTGGTAATAGCGACACCATCAGCATGAGCCATGGCAATGATGTCTGTTAAATAATATTCGCCTTGAGCATTGTTGTTAGATAACCGATTCAACCACGCTTTTAATTGCTTGCCGGGTACCGCCATGATGCCGGTATTCACTTCAGTGATTTTTAATTGGTCCGCGTTCGCATCTTTTTGCTCAACGATACCAACAACCTTACCAAACTCTCTCACTATGCGGCCATAGCCTGTTGGATTAGTCAGATTGACAGTCAAAATAGCGAGGCCATTTTTCTCACGCGCGGCAAGCAAGCTTTCGAGTGTTGATTGTTGGATAAGCGGAACGTCACCATAAAGAATGAGTACGGTATCATCGTCGTTAATGTTTGGATTGGCTTGTGCTACAGCATGGCCAGTACCAAGCTGCTCGGCTTGCAATACCCAGTTTAATGTTTGCTCACCTAATGCCGCTTGTAGCTTATCTGCACCATAGCCATACACTAATTGAATCGCTTGTGATCCTAATGAGTTAGCTGTGTCGATAACATGCTGAACCATACTTTTATGAGCAATTGGATGCAGAACTTTAGGCAAATCAGAGCGCATGCGAGTTCCTTTGCCTGCAGCTAAGATGACAACATTTAACGACATAATTAATCCCTTCAAACAACATAAATTCTAATTGGCGCTATTTTAGCTTAATCTCAATACAAATGGAAAAACTCACGATGTGGTATTTCAGTATTATACCATTCCGCGTTAGTAAGTGATCTCTCAGCGAGAATTTAAAAGGGCTTAAACAAGGCGAATGACTGAATGAATAGTTATTCTCTTTCGAAGTCATGCAACGCAGTGTAAGCCCTTTTAAAACTCGCCTGAAAGGAATGCCCCAGCGGCTTTTGCTCTGCGTTCTCGCTATTTGAAAGGGAACAACCATTACTACATAGCGACGCCTTAATCAAAAACCGCTGGATACATTCTGAGTGGTCACTTATTAATGCAGAATGGTATTAAACGGCAATAAAAAAGGCGACTCATAATGAGTCGCCTTTTCAGCGTCAAATAATCAGATTATCTGGTGATATTTCGCTTGATGGTTTCAACTACTTTCAATTGAGCCAAAGACTTGGCTAATTCGATAGCTGCAGCTTCGTAATTGAAGTCGGCGCCAGCATTAGCAATAGCTTGCTCTGCACGTTCCTTCGCTTGTAAAGCGGCTTTTTCATCAATATCATCGGCACGTAATGCTACATCAGCAAGTACTGAGATTGCAGTAGGTTGTACTTCCAGTAAACCACCTGAAAGGTACAACACTTCTTCACTACCATCTTGCTTGATAAAGCGCGCCATACCAGGCTTGATTGTTGTTAGTAGAGCAACGTGGTTAGGCATAATACCTAACTCACCTTCAGCGCCGTTCACTTCAAAAAAGCTCACTTCGCCGTGGTAGATGCTGTCTTCTGCACTAACAATATCAAGTTGGACTGTTTTGGCTGCCATCAAGTTCTCCTTAAAGAACTAAGCTTTACGGCCTAGTTATTTCTTTTTGTTCGCTTTTTCGATAGCTTCATCGATTGAGCCAACCATGTAGAACGCTTGCTCTGGAATGTGATCGAACTCACCTTCCAAAATACCCTTAAAGCCACGGATAGTGTCTTTTAGAGAAACGTACTTACCAGGAGAACCTGTAAACACTTCTGCTACGAAGAAAGGTTGAGATAAGAAACGCTCAATCTTACGTGCTCTGAATACCATGGTTTTGTCATCATCTGACAATTCATCCATACCCAAAATAGCAATAATGTCTTTCAGCTCTTTATAACGCTGTAATACAGTTTGTACACCGTTTGCAACATCATAATGCTCTTGACCAACAACCTGTGGATCTAACTGACGTGAAGTCGAGTCCAACGGGTCAACGGCTGGGTAAATACCCAAAGAAGCAATTTGACGAGACAATACAACTGTCGCATCTAAGTGAGCGAAGGTTGTAGCGGGTGACGGATCGGTTAAATCGTCCGCAGGTACATATACAGCTTGAACAGAAGTAATCGAACCAGACTTAGTTGAAGTGATACGTTCTTGAAGAACACCCATCTCTTCAGCTAGTGTTGGCTGATAACCTACTGCTGACGGCATACGACCTAATAGTGCAGATACTTCAGTACCAGCAAGGGTGTAACGATAAATGTTGTCCACGAACAACAATACGTCACGACCTTCGTCACGGAACTTTTCAGCGATACTCAGGCCCGATAACGCTACGCGTAAACGGTTTCCTGGAGGCTCGTTCATCTGACCATAAACCATGGCTACTTTGTCTAATACGCCTGAATCTTTCATTTCGTAGTAGAAGTCGTTACCCTCACGAGTACGCTCACCAACACCAGCGAAAACAGAAAGACCTGAGTGAGCTTTAGCGATGTTGTTAATCAGTTCCATCATGTTAACTGTTTTACCAACACCAGCACCACCGAACAGACCAACTTTACCACCTTTAGCGAAAGGACAAACAAGGTCGATAACCTTGATACCCGTCTCTAAAAGTTCAGTTGAGTTTGACTGTTCTTCGTATGAAGGAGCTGCACGGTGAATTTCATAACGCTCTTCTTCACCGATAGGACCCGCTTCATCAATTGGCTCACCTAGTACGTTCATAATACGGCCAAGGGTTGCAGCCCCTACCGGAACAGAAATTGGTGAACCTGAGTTTACTACCTCTAGACCACGACGCAGACCATCAGAAGAACCCATAGCGATGGTACGAACTACACCACCACCTAGCTGCTGCTGAACTTCCAGCACCAAACCATTGCAGGCGCCTTCGCCAGTGATCTTCAGAGCGTCATATACTCGAGGTACAGAATCTTGTGGAAACTCTACGTCCACAACCGCGCCAATTACTTGGACAACAGTACCTGTGCTCATGATTAATCCTCTAAACTTGATTTCGTTACCTAACCTAAACCGCTGCAGCGCCTGATACAATTTCCGACAGTTCTTGCGTAATCGCAGCCTGACGGGCCTTGTTATAGACGAGTTGCAAATCATCGATCATTTCACCAGCGTTATCTGTTGCCGCCTTCATTGCTACCATACGGGCAGCCTGTTCAGAGGCAATATTTTCAACAACGCCTTGATATACCTGAGACTCTATATAACGAGTTAATAATACATCCAAAATTTCTTTTGGATCTGGCTCGTAAATATAATCCCAAGGATAACTAGCTACTTCTTCATCTGATTTAGGTAAAGGTAGCAGCTGTTCGATCACAGGAGTCTGGGACATTGTATTAACAAATTTGTTAAACACAATATACAGACGATCCAGTTTACCTTCGTTGTAAGCTTTTAACATGACACGTACTGTGCCAATCAAATCAGCAAGTTTTGGCGCATCGCCTAAACCTGATGCATGGGCAGATATTTCACCACCAAAGCTTTTAAAAAACTGAACAGAACGGGCACCAATTGGGCAAAACTCAACATCTGCACCTTGTTCTTTCCATTTTTTAACGTCTGACACAACCTTTTTGAAAAGGTTGACGTTCAAACCACCACAAAGACCACGGTCGGTTGCTACTACTATGTAACCAACCCGCTTGGCATCTCTCACCTCTAAATAGGGGTGTTTATATTCGAGAGTACCTTGCGCTACGTGACCGATCACCTTACGCATATTTTCTGCATATGGACGGCTTGCTGCCATGCGTTCTTGCGCTTTACGCATTTTGCTGGCTGCTACCATTTCCATAGCGGAAGTGATCTTCTGAGTATTTTTAACACTCGCGATCTTGGTTTTAATCTCTTTAGCGCTGGCCATCTCTACTCTCCAATCTGGGACCTGAGGTGCCTAATGACACCCCGTGTTCATTATTACCAGGTTTGGGTTTCAATGAACTTGTCCATGCCTGCCTTTAACTCACCTTCGATATCAGCGTTATAATCGCCAGTAGCGTTGATGGTGTTCATTAGGTCAGCATGTTGACTGTTCATGTATGAAAGCAGAGCGGCTTCGAAGCGACCGATTTCATTTAAAGCAACACCTTTCAGGAAGCCTTTTTCAGCTGCGAAAATAGACACAGACTGAGCAGCAACACTCATAGGAGCATATTGTTTTTGCTTCATTAATTCGGTTACACGCTCACCATGCTCAAGCTGAGCACGAGTTGCATCATCTAAATCAGATGCAAACTGTGAGAACGCTGCAAGCTCTCGATACTGTGCTAGTGCAGTACGAATACCGCCAGACAGTTTCTTGATGATCTTAGTCTGCGCTGCACCACCAACACGAGAAACAGAAATACCTGGGTTAACTGCTGGACGTAAGCCCGAGTTAAACAAGTCAGTCTCAAGGAAGATCTGACCATCTGTAATAGAAATTACGTTGGTCGGTACGAACGCTGATACGTCACCAGCTTGGGTTTCAATAATAGGTAACGCGGTTAACGAACCGGTTTGGCCTGTTACTGCACCATTTGTGAACTTTTCTACATAGTTCACGTTTACACGTGAAGCACGCTCTAATAAACGCGAGTGTAGATAGAATACGTCACCTGGGTACGCTTCACGTCCTGGTGGACGCTTCAATAGCAATGAAATTTGACGGTAAGCAACTGCTTGCTTAGACAAATCATCATATACAATTAAAGAATCTTCACCGCGGTCACGGAAGTATTCACCCATAGAACAACCAGAATATGGAGCTAAGTATTGCAGTGCGGCAGCTTCAGAAGCTGATGCAACTACAACGATAGTGTTAGCTAGTGCGCCATGTTCTTCAAGTTTACGTACTACGTTAGCGATGGTAGAAGCTTTCTGACCAACAGCAACATAGACACACTTAATACCTGAATCTTTCTGGTTGATAATTGCATCGATAGCCATCGCTGTTTTACCAGTCTGACGGTCACCAATAATCAATTCACGTTGACCACGACCGATTGGGATCATGGCATCAACGGCTTTATAACCAGTTTGGATTGGTTGGTCTACTGACTTACGCTCAATAACACCTGGAGCAATCACTTCAACAGGAGAGAAACCGTCGTTGTCGACAGGTCCTTTACCATCAATTGGCTCACCAAGCGTGTTAAGAACACGGCCAAGTAGTCCACGACCAACAGGTACTTCAAGAATACGACCAGTTGTTCTTACTTTTGCGCCTTCTGCTAAATTAGCATAAGGGCCCATTACTACGGCACCGACAGAATCACGTTCTAAGTTCAACGCGATTGCAAAACGGCCACCAGGCAGTTCGATCATTTCACCTTGCATTACATCGGCTAGGCCGTTAATGCGAATGATTCCGTCGCTTACTGCAACAATAGTACCTTCGTTGCGAGCTTCACTAACGACGTTGAACTGCTCGATCCGCTGCTTAATCAGATCGCTGATTTCAGTGGAATTCAGTTGCATGCTTAAACTCCCAATTACGACTGCAGCTTGTCAGACAAACGCGATAACTTACCGCTTACCGAGCCATTAATGACTAGGTCGCCTGATTTAATAATCACACCGCCAATGAGCGATGCGTCGATGCTGCAATTCAGCTTAACTTTGCGTGCGAGACGTTTCTCTAGAGAAACACTAATTTGCTGTTGTTGCTCAGAAGTCAACTCAAAAGCAGAAACCACATCGGCTTCAACTTCTTTCGCCCACTCATTACGGTATTCAGCAAAAAGTAGCGATACTGCTGACAGTATCCCTAAACGACCGTTTTCAGCCATTACCTTTATCAGGTTTTGACCTTGCTCATTGACTTGCTCACCGCATACGTTAATAAACAGTGTGGCAAGTTGTGTACTCGCAAGAGTACCATTAAGCAATGGCTTGATTGATTCGTTTTCACTCACCAATGAAGCGAAAGTTAACATTTCTGTCCAACTTTCTACTGCTTTATGCTCAACAGCAAAATCAAAAGCTGCCTTTGCGTAAGGGCGAGCGATGGTGCTTAATTCAGCCATAACTCAACTCCCTTAATCAAATTTCAGCAACTAGTTTATTAACTATGTCACTGTGGGCTTCTGCATCGATTACACGTTCAAGGATTTTCTCAGCACCAATAATGGCTAGAGAAGCAACTTGCTTACGCAAGTCATCTTTTACGCGATTACGTTCGTTTTCAATTTCTGCTTGACCCTGAGCGATAATTTTAGCGCGCTCAGTTTGTGCTTCAACTTTAGCTTCTTCAACGATTTGAGCTTTACGCTTGTTAGCTTGCTCAATAATTTCGTTGGCAGTTACTTTTGCTTCTTTAAGTTGCTCAGTAGCTTTAATTTGTGCTAACTCTAGATCTTTTGCTGCACGGCCGGCATCTGCCAGACCATCAGCAATTTTCTTCTGGCGTTCTTCGATGGCATTCATCAACGGAGGCCATACAAACTTCATGCAAAACCACACGAAGAGAATAAAGGCAACCGTCTGACCGAGTAAGGTAGCGTTGAAATTCACAACAGCCTCCTAGTTAGATTAAAGACAGAAGCGTTAGTTAAAGCATTGCACCCAATGGGTTAGTAAATAGCATAAATAGCGCAATACCTACACCAATCATAGTTACGGCATCTAAAAGACCCGCTACGATGAACATTTTAACTTGTAACATAGGCGCCATTTCTGGCTGACGAGCTGCACCTTCTAAAAACTTTCCACCTAAAAGGCCGAAACCGATAGCTGTTCCTAATGCACCCATACCAATAAGTAGAGCAACAGCAATAGCCGTCATTCCTAATACAGTTTCCATATCTATCTCCAATATTCTAAATCGTTGTTATTAATGATTTAGGTCAAAAAAATTTTCGGTTACCCTTAGTGATCTTCATGCGCCATGCTTAAATAAACAATGGTCAACATCATGAAAATAAATGCTTGTAAAGTAATAACTAAAATATGGAATATTAGCCAACCTAGTTGTAAACCTACACCTAGAGCAGATAACGCCACGTTAGAACCATACATCAATGCAATAAGGATAAATATCAACTCACCAGCATACAAGTTACCAAATAGTCGCAAAGCCAATGAAATCGGTTTCGCAATTAAGGTGACTGTTTCTAGTAATAAGTTGACGGGTATCATTGCCCAATGGTTAAAAGGCTGAAATGTTAGTTCTTTAACAAAACCTGAAACACCTTTGACTTTAATGCTGTAGTAAATAATCAGCACAAACACACCAAGAGCTAAGCTAAAGGTAATGTTAACGTCAGTAGTCGGAACTACTTTAAGGTATGGGATACCCATTAGACTTGCTGCATGAGGCAACCAATCAACAGGGACCATATCCATGAAATTCATCATGAAAATCCACACAAAAATAGTCAGAGCTAAAGGCGCAATAACAGGATTGCGGCCGTGAAAGGTTTCTTTTACGCTGCTATCAACAAACTCAACAATCATCTCGACAAAACATTGAAACTTGCCAGGAACGCCTGTTGTCGCTTTCTTGCCAACACTGTAAAACAGCCATAAGAACAACATCCCAAGCCCAACCGAAAAGAGCAACGAATCAATGTGCCATGTCCAAAACCCTTCACCAACGCTTAAATTGGTAAGGTGATGTTGGATATAGCCCTGCGGTGTTAACGCTTCACCAGTTGCAGCCATGATTCATCCCACTTAACTTTGCTTGAAATATAAAGGTGCTATCCAATGCACAACTAACGCTAACGAATAACAGGTAAAAAGCGGCATAAAACCGACTTTCATATTGATAAACGCCAACGAAAACAATGCAATGGTCAAGAGCATCTTTACCGCTTCCCCCCAGTAAAAGCTTTTAACCACTTTTGCTGCAGAGCTTGCCCCACTATGTGAGAAAGCTAGGGTTGCGAATACAAAATTAGGAAGTACAGCGATAGTCGCACCTGCTAACGCAGACTGACCATACTGTGCTCCCCACATTACGAAAAATAGTATTGAAATAATACCCGCGACAATCGCTTGTACCAGCACTAATTTATAGGCTGCTAACCTACCACGACGCGCTAAAACATTACCCAACTTCATATCTCCGCATTATGCTTTTCGCGGTCCTAATTTTAAATTTAATATATTAAACCAGCCTTAAGATACAAAAAGCCTGCAAAGTATACCTTTTCGCGCTTTGTTTGCAACTTTGATGATGGGAAAACAACGATTTAATGAGTGAATTAGCGCTAAATATATAAAAGTAAAAATTAGCGCTGTGTCACAAAATTACTACATGAAATGGTTTAGTCAGCTTTTTAACGGATTTTACTTAAAATACCGTCTAATTCAGCGAGATTCTGGTAGTTTATTACAATTTTCCCTTTGCCTTTAGTACCATGGTTAATGGCAACTTTGGCACCGAGCCTTTCAATTAACTCTTGTTCTAAACGGCTAACATCATGATCTTTAGCATGAGTTTCGGCGACTTTAGCCGGATTTAAGGCTTTATTAACTAATCGTTCAGTTTCTCGAACAGTCATTTCCTTTGATGCAACTAATCGAGCTAAATTAGTCTGTTCATCACCCTCAATGGCCAATAAAGCACGGGCATGGCCCATATCAATGTCACCGTATTCTAACAAACGTTTAACAGGCTCATTGAGACTGTTTAATCGCAATAAATTAGAGACACTAGCCCTAGATTTACCAACCGCATCAGCAACTTGTTGATGGGTTAATTCAAATTCTTCCAACAAACGCTGTAAAGCGATTGCTTCTTCCATCGCATTGAGATCTTCACGTTGAATATTCTCAATCAGCGCGATAGCAACCGCGGCTTCGTCGGCCACCTGTTTAACAATACACGGGACTTTATCGAGTTTTGCTAGTTGTGCAGCACGCCAACGGCGCTCACCTGCAATAATTTCATAATTACCATTTGCCACTTTACGTACAACAATAGGTTGAATAACCCCTTGTGAACGGATGGACTCCGCAAGCTCTTCTAATGCTTCTGGAGACATATCTTTACGCGGTTGGTATTTTCCTGTTTGAAGTTTATCCAGATCAAGGTGTATAAGTTCGCCCGCTGTCGTTAATGGCAAAGTCTCTTCTGGTTGTTCGCTCTTACGACTTGCAGCATTGCTGTGGCTTAATAAGGCATCCAAGCCTTTACCTAAACCGCGTTTTTTTAACGTCATTTTTATGTCCTACGCTTGTTTGGGTTGTGTTTGCTGCTCAGCACGACGAATAATTTCACCCGCAAGGGCTAAATAAGCTTTGGCTCCAGCACTCGATTTGTCGTAATACATTGCAGGCGCACCAAAACTAGGGGCTTCTGCTAGACGAATATTTCGAGGAATGACCGTTCTATAAACCTTATCACCAAAATGTTGCTTTAGTTGGTCTGATACATCATTTGATAGGCGATTACGAGGGTCATACATGGTGCGTAAAATGCCTTCTATGGTTAACGTCGGGTTTACCATAGCACCAAGCTTAGTAATGGTATCAATTAACGCAGTAAGCCCTTCTAATGCATAATATTCACATTGCATTGGTACAAGTACAGAATCAGCGGCTGACATGGCATTAACTGTTAACATATTTAATGATGGTGGGCAGTCGATAAAAATATAATCGTAATCGTCTCTAATTGGCGCTAATGCATTGCGTAAACGGATCTCGCGAGCATAAAACTCCATTAGCTTAATTTCTGCCGCAGTGACATCACCATTACCAGCGATCAAATCAAACTTACCTACGGTATTTTTGATCACGATGTCTGCAAAAGGTTTTTCTTCTACGAGGAGCTCATAGGCGGTATTGTCGACATTGTATTTATCAACGCCACTGCCCATAGTTGCATTGCCTTGAGGATCTAAATCGATCAACAACACTTTACGCTTTGTGGCGGCAAGTGATGCGGCTAAATTTACGCAAGTTGTTGTTTTTCCTACGCCACCTTTTTGGTTGGCTACGGCAATGATTTTACCCACAATGTCATCCTGTCTTTAAATTATTGATGTCCGGTTAGCTTAATTAGCGAAAGAAATGCACTTTATTGCTTAGCAATTTTTAATAAATGTCGCTGTTCATCTAACTTTGGTACATGCAATACAATGGTTTCGACCAGCGAAAAACCTGCTGGCATTTGCTGTAATTCTTGTTCGTTTAACTGACCTTTTAAGGCGTAGTAGATGCCTTTTTCAGTTGGCAAATGATGACACCAACTGAGCATATCTTGTATTGACGCGAATGCTCTGCTTAAAACACCATCAAATTTTTCATCAGGTTGATAAGCTTCAACCCGACTTTCTACTGAGGCTATATTATTAATTTTTAGTTCAAATTGAACCTGTTTCTGAAAACGGATCCGTTTACCTAAACTGTCCAATAATACAAATTGTTTGTCTGGGTTCATGATTGCTAACGGGATCCCAGGTAAACCAGGACCCGTGCCCACATCAATAAAACGCTGTCCTTCAAGATAAGGAGAAACGGTTAGACTGTCCATAATATGACGGATTAACATTTGCTCAGGATCGCGAACCGAGGTGAGGTTATAGGCTTTATTCCATTTAGCGAGCATTTCAACAAAACCGATTAATTGTTTTTGTTGTAATTCAGTGGCCGATATTTTCATTTCAGCTAAATAAGTTTGGAGTTGGGCAGATAACACAGAAAGCCTCGTAAAATGCATGAACAGACGGCGGTTATTATGAAGCCGTAAAAGCACTAAGGGAAGCCTTATGGCTTCCCTAGTGTTATTGAGTCGAAAAAATATCTGAATTTAAGCGCTTTTTCTCAATAAACCGCGTTTTTTCAAATGTACTAGCAAGATTGAGATCGCTGCCGGAGTAATACCCGATATGCGCGAGGCTTGTCCTACCGTTTCAGGTTTGTGATTATTGAGCTTTGCTATCACTTCATTTGAAAGGCCTGGCACTTCTTGGTAATCAAGATCCAGTGGCAATAATGAGCTTTCATGACGGATCGCTTTATCAATTTCATCTTGTTGACGCTGGATATAACCAGAATACTTCACTTGAATTTGCACTTGCTCAGCGGCTTGTGGATCTTCAAGACCTGGGCCAAAACCTTCTAATTGCATTAATTTACTGTAATCCATTTCAGGACGACGCAGTAAATCTTCAAAAGAGGCTTCGCGAGATATTGGTGTATTCAATTGCGGATTAAGCACATCCAGCAATGGAGAATTTGGGTGTACCCACTGTCCTCGTAGACGTTGTAATTCAAGTTCGATCGCTTCTTTTTTCTTACTGAACATTTCCCAACGTTTATCATCCACTAAGCCAAGTTCACGGCCTTTTTCTGTTAAACGAAGATCAGCATTATCTTCACGAAGTAATAAGCGATATTCTGCACGGCTGGTAAACATGCGGTACGGTTCTTTGGTACCTAATGTTGATAAATCGTCAACTAATACACCAAGGTATGCTTCATCACGACGAGGACACCAAGTCTCTTTACCTTGTACTTGTAATGACGCATTCATACCCGCTAATAAACCTTGAGCACCCGCTTCTTCATAACCTGTTGTGCCGTTGATTTGGCCAGCAAAGAATAAACCGGCAATGGTTTTGGTTTCTAATGAGTTTTTAAGATCGCGTGGATCAAAATAATCGTACTCAATTGCGTAACCTGGACGAACAATTTCAGCATTTTCCATGCCTTTAATTGAACGAACTAAATTGAGCTGAACATCAAACGGTAAGCTGGTAGAAATACCATTAGGGTAAATTTCGTTGGTACTCAAGCCTTCTGGTTCGATAAAGATCTGATGTGATGATTTATCTGCAAAACGATGGATTTTATCTTCAATCGATGGGCAATAACGTGGACCAATACCTTCAATAACACCTGAATACATTGGGCTTCGGTCTAAACCACCACGAATAATATCGTGAGTTTTTTCATTAGTGTGAGTAATAAAACAAGAAACCTGTTTTGGATGCTGACTCACATCGCCAATAAATGACATAACAGGTAATGGTGTATCACCTTTTTGTTCCGTCATTTGCGAAAAATCGATAGTGTTAGCATCAATACGTGGTGGTGTACCTGTTTTTAAACGGCCAACACGGATTGGTAATTCACGTAAACGATTTGCTAATGCAATTGCTGGCGGATCGCCTGCACGACCACCGCTGTAATTTTGTAAACCAATGTGGATCTTGCCACTTAAAAACGTGCCTGTCGTTAATACAACAGTTGGTGCTTCAAATGCTAATCCCATTTGTGTGACAACACCAACAACTTTATTATTTTCAACAACTAAGTCATCTACTGCTTGTTGGAAAATGCGTAAGTTAGGTTGGTTTTGTAAAATAGATTGGATTTTTTGACGATATAGAGCTCTATCTGCTTGTGCACGAGTTGCACGAACAGCAGGGCCTTTACTTGAATTTAATGTTCTAAATTGAATTCCGGCAAAATCTGTGGCTGTTGCCATTGCGCCGCCTAATGCATCGATCTCTTTAACCAAATGGCCTTTACCAATACCACCGATGGCTGGATTACAAGACATCTGACCTAATGTGTCGATGTTATGGGTTAACAATAATGTTTTTGATCCCATTCTTGCTGCTGCTAGTGCTGCCTCTGTACCGGCATGACCACCACCAACGACAATTACATCAAACCGTTCATGAAAATGCATTATGCGACCTTTGATTGCTAAGAAAGTTAAATTCTATTTGAAACGTTATTCAATGAGGACATTTTAGCACTTGCTTGTCTGAACGTGAACGATCATTTTTCATAGATTGATCAAGATGGGTTTGCTTAATAGATCTTAAGATCTTTATATAGATCTTTTTATTATGTTTATTATTAGGATCGCCATTTTCTGTTAGTAACTTTTATTCTTTATTAAAATCAATAGTTAACAGCTAACTAAACTTGTGATCTGATCGCGATCAAACTCAAGATAACATGGGGATAGATCGGGTAGTTATCCACAAGGGTGATCTTTAAGCGGATCGGAGTGTGAATAGTACAGAGTTATGATCGCTAAAAATAATAGCTTACCCACAAAGTTATCATTAAAAATAGTAATTTGTGGATAAGTAAGATCTAAATTGTGAGTTGATCTGAGTTTATACAATTAAAGATCGATTTTTTTACAGATTAATTTTAGATTGCCATTGTGTTAACCACGCTAGCGCAGGCTCTTCAGGCACAGGGTCTTGTTGAACATCAATTTGGATCTTATCCACAATAGGTTTAGATCCGCATTGCACAAGTAGATCAATTATTTTTTCAGGCCCTTGGCAGAAAGTGTCATAGCTTGAATCACCAATGGCACATAATGCATGATGGATCGATGTAAGATCCGGCATATTGAGCATTAATTGCTTATAAAAAGGCACTATATTGTCTGGTAGATCGCCTGCACCATGGGTAGAACTGACAATTATCCATACTGAAAAGTCGCTTAATTGATCCCATTGTGGGTCAATTAACACCTCCGTTTGGTGGTTTAATTGGCCTAATTGCGCTGCCATTTCATCAGCGACATATTCTGCGCTGCCCAACGTTGTACCTACTAATAACGCTATTTTTGCCATTTTGACTCCGAATAATTGATAAGTTTGGTCGTTTTAACGTCGGTTTTGTTCACTATGGAGTTATTTTACTCGTTCAATTACGCTTGATGTTGGCTTATTTACACTTTTTAGCGCGAAACTTAGTACAAAATAATCGTTCATATGATTGGCTTGATACTGTTATCAACATTTTTTAAGCTTATGAAGTAAAAAAACGAGCCATAAAGGCTCGTTTTGGGTGACTGGTTAGTTAGCATTAACAGATTTAGACTAAGTTAAATTGCCGCTTAATCCTTGTTAAGCAATTGCTTACCTTAGATAATCTGTAAATGTTTAGCATGGAAGCGCAGGTGATCTTCAATGAAGGTCGCGATAAAGTAGTAGCTATGGTCGTAGCCAGGTTGCATGCGCAATTCAAGTGGGTAGCCTTTGTTTTTAGCGATATTGACGAGTGCTTGTGGCTTTAACTGCTCATCTAAAAAATTGTCATTACTGCCTTGGTCCACCAGCGCAGGCACAAATTGTTGGCTGTTTTGCATCAGCTCACAGCTATCATATTGTTGCCATTGTAGTTGATCATCGCCCAAATAACCGCGAAACGCTTTAATTCCCCATGGGCAATCCATAGGATGACAAATCGGGCTAAATGCCGAGACGCTGTTAAATTGATTTGGATTTTTTAATGCAATAGTCAGGGCACCATGGCCGCCCATTGAATGCCCACTAATGCTACGTTGATTCGTCACGGGGAAATGCGCTTCAATTAATGCTGGCAGTTCAGATACCACGTAGTCGTACATCTTATAGTGCTGATCAAACGGTGGTTTGGTGGCATTGAGATAGAATCCTGCACCTAAACCAAAATCATAAGCACCATCTTTATCATCGGCCACACCTTCGCCACGTGGGCTGGTATCTGGTGCAACAATGGCAATTCCAAGTTTTGCAGCAATACGTTGTGCGCCTGCTTTTTGCATAAAATTTTCGTCAGTGCAGGTGAGCCCTGACAACCAATACAATACTGGCACATTTTGCTGTTCTGCTTGTGGCGGTAAGTAAATAGCAAAACGCATTGTGCAATTGAGTGCTGCCGATTGATGACTGTATTGTTTATGCCAGCCACCAAATGCCTTGGTGCTGCTGATATTTTCAATGGTCATTATGTATCCTTATTTGTCATCACGCAGTTAAGTCGTTTTATACTTAACTGCGTCTGTCATCATAAATGAAGCGTTACTTAGCAAAGTGGATAACACTGCGGATACTTTCGCCTTTGTGCATTAAATCAAATGCATCGTTAATCCCTTCAAGGCCCATTGTGTGGGTAATAAAGTGGTCTAACTTAAACTCACCAGCTAAATATTGCTCAACAATACCGGGTAATTCGCTACGTCCTTTTACACCGCCAAATGCACTGCCACGCCATACTCGGCCGGTCACTAATTGGAATGGACGCGTTGATATTTCTTGTCCTGCACCTGCTACACCAATAATAACTGACTCACCCCAGCCTTTATGACAACATTCTAATGCACTGCGCATCACGTTAACGTTACCAATACATTCAAATGAGAAATCAACGCCGCCATCGGTCATTTCAACAATCACTTCTTGGATTGGTTTATCAAAGTCTTTAGGGTTTATACAATCAGTTGCGCCGAGCTTTTTAGCTAATTCAAACTTAGACTCGTTTAAATCGACACCAATAATACGGCTTGCTCCCGCCATTGTTGCGCCAATAATGGCTGATAAACCAATACCACCAAGACCAAAAATAGCCACTGTATCGCCTTTTTGAACTTTAGCTGTTTTCAATACTGCGCCCATACCGGTAGTGACACCACAACCTAATAAGCACACTTCTTCTAATGGCGCTTCTTTACTGACTTTAGCTAATGAAATTTCGGGTAATACTGTGTATTCAGAAAAGGTTGAGCAACCCATGTAGTGGAAAATAGGTTCGCCATCTTTAAAGAAGCGCGTGGTGCCGTCTGGCATTAAGCCTTTACCTTGTGTGGCACGTACTGCACTACATAGGTTAGTTTTTCCTGAAGTACAGAATTTACATACACCACATTCTGCGGTGTATAACGGAATAACATGGTCGCCAACTTTGACACTGGTAACACCTTCGCCAACCATATGAACAATCCCGCCGCCTTCATGACCAAGAATTGCTGGAAATACGCCTTCAGGATCATCACCTGATAAGGTGAATGCATCGGTATGACAAACACCCGATGCCACGATACGTACCATGACTTCACCTGCTTTTGGGTACATAACATCGACTTCTTCAACCGATAACGGTTGACCTGGTCCCCAAGCAATTGCGGCTTTTGATTTAATAAATTGTGCAGACATAGATAGCTTCCTTAAACGTAAACACCATGAAATATGGATGATAAACATCACTACAGTGTAGTGTATTTATCCATTGTATTTGTTTATCATCAAATGATAATCAGCTAGTTTTGCAAATGACTTTTACGAGAATGTAATAATGATGCAGTGGGAAGGGATTTTTGAGTTTGTTGCAGTAGCAGAAACCGACAGTTTTACTGCCGCTGGTAAGCGTTTAAGTATTTCGACGGCGCAAGTGAGTCGTCAAGTGAGTCAACTTGAAAATCGCTTAAACACTAAACTGTTTTATCGCACCACGCGCAAGGTGTCGTTAACCGAAGAAGGCACGGTTTATTATCAGCATTGCCGCCAAGTGCTAGACAGTCTTGATGAGGCTGAAAGGGCTATTTCAAGTTTAAAAGATAAACCCCAGGGCTTAATAAGAATGACGGCACCGGTAACTTACGGTGAAAAGTTTGTTATGCCGATTGTTATCGATTTTATGCAGCAGTATCGTGATATTGAAGTGGTGTGCGAGTTAACGAATCGTCAGCTTGATTTAGTAGAAGGTGGTTTTGATTTAGCCATTAGGCTAGGGCGGTTAACTAACTCGTCAATGATGGCCAAGCGCTTAACTAATCGCAGCCAATATGTGTGCGCTGCGCCGAGCTATATTGCCCAATTTGGTACACCTTATACCTTGTCGGAACTGAGCCAACATAATTGTTTAATTGGCAGCCAATCGCATTGGAACTTTATAGACCAAGGTAAATCTAAAGCCGTTAAGGTACATGGTTCGTTGAGTTGCAGCAGTGGATTAAGCTTATTATCTGCCGCAATAAGTGGTTTAGGTATTGTGCAATTGCCCGGTTATTACGTTAATGACGCAATTGAATCTGGGCAGCTTGTGGTGTTACTCGCGCCATATCAGCAACCTAAAGAAGGCATTTGGGCTTTGTATCCACACAACCGCCATTTGTCACCTAAAGTACGATTACTCGTGGATAAATTAGCGCAAGACTTGTAATAAACGCTGGGCTAGGAATTATCAGCGAGCCATTGTTTGGTAGTAGCGGTTTATTTGTGATTTGGGCAGGCTAGATATTTTATTGATAATATCTAGGGTAATAAGTTGTTGCGGCAATTGCTGTTGCAGTACCTCAAGTTGATGCAACCAAAGGTGGCTGGTCATGGTGGCGTCAGCTAAGGCGCGGTGAAATACACCGTCGTTAGGCAATTGATGATAACTCACCAAGGTACCGAGTTGGTGATTAGGTGCATCCTGGCTTATCCGGCGCGATAATAATAATGAGCAAGCAAACTGGCCGTTATAGTGAAGTTTATTATGTTTGAATTCAGCATCTAAGAACTTTTTATCAAAGCTGGCGTTGTGCGCGACTAAATTGAATCCATCAATAAACTTGGCAAATTGTGCCATCACCTCTTTAGATGATGGCGCATGTTTGAGCATGTTATTGCTAATACCTGTGTACTGCTCAATAAAGCTGTTTACCCGTTTACCTGGGTTTATCAGCTCTTGAAAGGTATCCACTATTTGGCCATCAACCAGCTTTACCGCGCCTATTTCAATGGCTCTGTCACCATTGTCGGGTGATAAACCTGTGGTTTCAAAGTCGAGAACGACAACTTGATTAGCCAATGTCATGTGTTTATTCCTACAGAGCTATACACTATTTACCAATACAGAATGAACTAAATATTTTGCCGAGTAAGTCATCTGAAGTGAATTTACCGGTAATTTCAGAGAGTGCCATCTGGCACATGCGTAACTCTTCTGCCAGTAACTCTCCGGCGAGATACACTTCAAGCTGTTCTTTACCCAGTTGTAGGTGGCTTGCGGCTAAATCTAAGGCTTCTAAGTGACGACGGCGGGCAATAAATCCGCCTTCTAGGTTACTTTGATAACCCATTAATGACTTAAGGTGTTGCTTTAACTCTTCAACTCCCAGGCCTGTTTTAGCTGAAATACGGTAAACATCGTATCCTTGCTCTTGCGACATTTCGAGTGTTTCACCGGTTAAATCGGCTTTGTTGCGTACCACCGTTACACCCAGTCTTGAAGGTAAACGATCAATAAAGTCGGGCCAGATATTATGTGGGTCAACGGCATCTGTCGTCGTACCATCAACCATAAACAAGACTCTATCGGCACTCGCTATTTCTGCCCAAGCGCGCTCAATACCGATTTGCTCAACCGTATCTGTGGTGTCACGTAATCCTGCTGTGTCGATAATGTGCAGTGGCATGCCATCAAGGTGAATATGTTCACGTAATACATCACGGGTAGTGCCTGCAATTTCTGTGACAATGGCGGACTCTTTACCGGCTAGTGCATTTAGTAAACTTGATTTACCGGCATTAGGGCGCCCTGCTATGACCACTTTCATGCCTTCGCGAATAATTGAACCTTGCTTAGCACTGGCTTGAACGGTAGTGAGTTTGTCTATAATGCGATACAAGGCATTGGCAATTTTTCCGTCCGATAAAAAGTCGACTTCTTCATCAGGAAAATCTATTGCGGCTTCAACATATAAGCGTAGGTTAGTCACTTGTTCTACTAATTCATGAACTTCTTTAGAAAACTCACCTTGCAATGATTGCAGTGCACTTTTTGCCGCTTGCTCACTGGTAGCATCAATTAAATCGGCAATCGCTTCTGCTTGAGTTAAGTCGAGTTTATCATTCATAAAGGCTTGTTCACTAAACTCACCGGGTTTAGCAATACGAATACCCTCGATTTCCATGACTCGCTTAATCAACATATCGAGTACGATTTGGCCGCCGTGACCTTGTAGCTCTAATACGTCTTCACCGGTAAATGAATTTGGGCCTTTAAAAAACAGCGCAATACCTTGGTCGATAACATGGCCGTCGCTAGTGTTAAAGTCACAATATTCAGCGTAACGGGTTTTAGGCACATGACCAATAATGGCTGTCGCCACATTAGTTGCTAGGTCGCCAGATACACGAATAATACCTACACCACCACGCCCTGGTGCTGTGGCTTGCGCTACAATAGTGTCTGTTGTCACGGGAAATACCTGCTAAATCATTAAAGGAAAAGGCGGCCTATTAAGCCGCCTTTTTATTCATTTAACTACTGAGTGAGTTAACTGTAGAGCTTAGGCTTATTTTAAGCCTTTTTTCTCTAAACCTGCATAAATAATCTTTTGCTGCGTAATCGCAACTAAGTTACCCACTAACCAGTAAAGTACTAGGCCTGCTGGGAACCATAAGAAGAATACAGTAAAGATAACTGGCATCCATTGCATCATCTTAACTTGCATTGGATCCATGGTCGGTGCCATTGGCTGCATTTTCTGCATCAAGAACATCGATACACCCATTAGCAATGGTAATACATAGTATGGATCTTGTACTGATAAGTCAGTAATCCATAGCATGAACGGCGCGTGGCGTAATTCATAGCTTTCAAGTAATACCCAGTACAATGCGATGAAGATTGGCATCTGTAGCAAAATAGGTAAGCAACCGCCCATTGGGTTTACTTTCTCTTTTTTGTACAGTTCCATCATGGCTTGACCCATCTTTTGACGGTCATCACCAAAGCGTTCTTTCATCTCAGCTAATTTTGGCTGTAGGTTACGCATTTTAGCCATTGAGCTGTATTGCGCTTTAGTCAATGGATATAACAAACCACGTACCGTTAGGGTGATTAAAATAATTGCCATACCCCAGTTACCCACAAATGATTGATAGAACATCAATAACCAGTGAATAGGTACTGCTAACCACCACAAGAAACCATAATCAACAACTAAGTTTAAGGTATCAGAGATAGCTGAAAGCGCTTTTTGGTTTTTAGGGCCAACATAAAATTGTGAGCTAATTTCTTGAGTTGCACCTGGAGCAATATCATATACCGCGCCACGGAAACCAATGTTAGCTAAACCGCCAGCACTCACACTTGAGAAAATAGTGTTTGAGTCTGTTGCCGGTGGGATCCAAGCTGATACAAAGTAGTGTTGTAACATTGCCGCCCAGCCACCTAGTGTTACTTTACCTAGGTTTTTGTCTGCCATGTCTTCAAAGTCATACTTTTCGTAGCGAGTATCTTGAGTTGAGAATGCACCACCACGATAAGTAGGCATCATCATGCTGCCTTCAGATTCTTTGATACTCTGTTTTATTTGACCGTACATTTGTACTTGTAATGCAGTATCTGAAGTGTTGCTAATGCTGTAATCAACGCCAACATCATATTGACCACGGGTAAACGTAAAGGTTTTTACGTAAGTGACACCGTTGTCTGCAGTAAAGGTTAAAGGCACAGATAATGTGTCTTGACCGTCTGCTAATGTGTAAGAGGTATTTTGTGCGGCAAATGCGGCACGACCTTTAGCACTGCTATCAATGCCGTCGCGACCGATTAAGCCACTTTGTGCAATATAAGTGTGATCATTGGTTTGCTCAAGAATGACAAAAGGGTCATCTTTATCAATTTCAACTTTATGTGCAACTAACGCGGCATAAACGATGTCACCACCAACTGGGCTGATTTTAATATCAAGCTGGTCAGTGTTAACGGTAATTAAGTTTTTAGTCGCAGGTAAATCAACTGGCATACCAGTCGAGTCTGCTTCAGGAACGTCTGCGCCATTAATTGTCGAGGCGTTTGTTTGGGTAACAGTTTGTTGTGCTACCGGTTGTGGTGCTTTATCTGTTTGCCATTGTGTCCACATTAGATAGCTGACAAACAGCAGACCGATTAGCAATATATTGCGTTGAGATTCCATAGCCTATTTATTACACCTGTCATTTTTAGGGGGGACGGGATCACTACCGCCGGGATGTAAAGGGTGACATTTTAATATGCGTTTGATTGCAAACCAACTACCTTTCACTGTTCCGTGTGTTTTTATTGCTTCAATCGCATAATAAGAACAAGTTGGATTGAACCGACACTTCGGTCCCAGTAAAGGGCTTATAAAAAGTTGATAACCACGGATAACCGTGGTTGCTAGCCATTGTAACGGCGACTGAGTTTTCGCCATAGCTTTTCTATCAATTTGTGTAGTTCTGCATTTTCCATTTCCATCACGCCATTTCTGACTAATACCACGATATCTATGTTGGGGATGTCGTGTTGATGTAAACGAAAACTATCTCTTATCACGCGTTTAATGCGATTACGTTGGTTAGCACGTTTAACAAAACGTTTGGCCACAGTTAATCCTAAACGAGGATGTTGCTCTGAATTTGGAATTGCGAGCAGAGTTATTTCAGCAGAGGATGCTTTGATTGGATTGGAGAATACAGATTTAAATTGCGCGGGAGTTAACAAACGTAACTCCCGCGTAAAGGTATAGCTAGTCACCTAGTTATCTACTTACGCAGATAAACGAGCGCGACCCTTCGCACGACGACGTGCAAGCACCTTACGGCCGCCTACAGTGGCCATACGAGCGCGGAAGCCGTGAGAACGCTTGCGCTTCAGGTTGCTAGGTTGAAAAGTACGTTTACTCATGATGGCAATCCGTCTTTGTTAGTGAATTTACCTTAGCTCCAAAATTAGAGGTAAGGGCAAAAAAGAGGCCGAATTGTAATCACTTTAATTACTATCGTCAATAACGAAAGTGGTTATATGATGAATTTCTGCCAATCTTTCTTTGAAGCTGAAAGTAAAAAAGCACCAGAAGATGTGGATAAGTCTGTGTACAGACACTATATCTTGTGGATCTTTACTCGTTTCAGTAGATCAAAGTTAGTGTATTATAGATCAATGTGGATCGGTTAATAAAGCTGGATTTGCATGATATTTGCAATTAATGGATCGATTTTGATCTTTGATGATCCCAGATATCCACACCGAATGATCCCGCTGGGGATAAATCTGTTTTTAAGGATAGCGATCATTGTGATCTCACTATAGAATACACCTCCTTTGACTAAAGATATTTGGGGATAAATAAGTGGCGGTTTCACTTTGGCAACAATGTATCGGCAGACTGCAAGACGAGTTATCAGCGCAGCAGTTCAGTATGTGGATCCGTCCGTTACAAGCTGAAATGGATGGTGATACTCTGGTTTTGTATGCGCCAAATCGTTTCGTACTGGATTGGGTACGCGATAAATACATTAATATCATTAATCAATTCTTCACCGAGCAAATGGGCAGTGATGCACCTAAGTTGCGTTTTGATATTGGTAGCCGTCCGTCTGCACGTCCTGTTGTCCGCGCTCCAGTAGCCGCTAAGCCTGTTAGCAGCCAAACCAGAGCTCAAGTTGGCACTACGTCATTTAATACCCAAGCAGAACCCATTATTAATGCCAACCACCGCAGTAATATTAACCCTACTTATCAGTTTGATAACTTCGTTGAAGGTAAATCAAACCAATTAGGCAAAGCGGCCGCATTACAAGTTTCTGAAAACCCAGGTGGTGCGTATAACCCACTATTTTTATATGGCGGCACCGGTTTAGGTAAAACACATTTATTACACGCAGTCGGTAACGGGATCATTAAAAATAATCCTAATGCTAAAGTGGTGTACATGCATTCTGAGCGTTTTGTACAGGACATGGTTAAAGCCTTACAAAATAACGCCATCGAAGAATTTAAACGTTATTATCGCAGTGTCGATGCCCTGTTTATTGACGATATTCAATTCTTTGCGAACAAAGATCGTTCTCAAGAAGAGTTTTTCCATACCTTTAACGCATTATTAGAAGGTAACCACCAAATTATTTTAACTTCTGACCGTTATCCAAAAGAGATCGACGGGGTAGAAGATCGCTTAAAGTCTCGCTTTGGTTGGGGGTTAACGGTTGCCATCGAGCCACCTGAATTAGAAACCCGCGTAGCGATTTTAATGCGTAAAGCACAAGAGAGCGGTATTAACCTGCCTGATGAAGTGGCCTTCTTTATTGCTAAGCGTTTACGTTCAAACGTACGCGAGCTTGAAGGTGCGTTAAACCGCGTTATTGCTAACGCCAACTTCACCGGTCGTCCAATCACCATTGATTTTGTACGTGAAGCGTTACGCGATCTCTTGGCACTGCAAGAAAAATTAGTCACTATAGACAATATTCAGAAGACAGTTGCTGAATACTACAAAATTAAAATGGCAGATATGCTGTCTAAACGTCGTTCACGCAGTGTGGCAAGACCACGACAAGTGGCGATGGCGCTATCTAAAGAACTCACTAACCAAAGTTTGCCAGAAATTGGCGATGCATTTGGTGGTCGTGACCATACGACGGTATTGCATGCTTGTCGTAAAATTGCGCAATTGCGCGAAGAGAGTCATGACATTAAAGAAGATTACGCTAACTTGATTAGAACTCTGTCTTCTTAATTCAGGGAATGTAGAACGATGAAATTTTCAATTGATAGGGACGCCCTATTAAAGCCGCTGCAACTAGTGTGTGGCGCGGTAGAACGCAGACATAACCTGCCTATTTTAGCTAATTTATTAGTTGAAGTTAGTGAAGACTCACTTAAGCTAACTGGTACGGATTTAGAGGTTGAATTGGTAGGCCAAGCTGCCATCCATGGTGATATTAGTATTGGCCGAACCACTGTGCCAGCTAAAAAGTTACTCGACATTGTTAAGTCACTACCAGAACAAAGCGAATTAAAAGTAGAGCAACAAGATAACAAATGGTTGTTGCGCTCAGGTCGTAGCCGTTTTTCATTGGCAACACTTCCAGCTGAAGATTATCCTAACGTTGAAGCTTTCCAAGCGGATATTGAATTTAGCTTAAAGCAGGGCGTGTTAAAGTCGATTATTGACTCTACCCAGTTTTCAATGGCTAACCAAGATGTGCGTTATTACCTCAACGGTTTATTGTTTGAAACCGAAGGCAATGTATTACGCGCTATTGCTACCGACGGTCACCGTTTAGCACTAAGTCATCGAACCTTAGAGACCACCTTACCTGAAAAACAAGTGATTGTGCCGCGTAAAGGTGTGGTTGAAATGGCGCGCTTACTTGATAGCGACGACCAAGATATTACTATTGCGATAGGTGATAATGCGATTCGTGCAATTACTCATTCAGCAGTATTCACCAGTAAATTGGTCGATGGTCGTTTTCCTGATTATCGCCGTGTGCTGCCTAAAGGTGGCAACAAAATCGTTATTGCGAGTCGAAATCAGCTAAAACAAGCATTAACCCGCGCTTCTATTTTATCTAACGAGAAGTTTCGTGGTGTGCGTATTCAGCTTGAGCCCGGTTTATTAAAGATAACAGCGAATAATCCTGAGCAAGAAGAAGCCGAAGAAATCATTGATGTAGATTATGATTCTGACAAACTAGAAATAGGCTTCAATGTCAGTTATCTGCTTGATGTGCTCAATAACTTAGCCAGTGATGATGTGCGTATAACACTCATTGACGGAAATTCGAGTGCATTAATTGAGAACCACAAAGAAGAAGATTCTATGTACGTGGTGATGCCAATGCGTCTGTAATACGTTATTGTTTACTGACTATATGAAAGGTGCTGCAAAGCACCTTCTTTGTCTCTACTGTTTTATTGAGTTATCACAATAGGTGTTCATGAGTTTATCGCGCATTACCATTGGCTCGTTTCGTAATATTACCGCAGCAACGCTTAACCCAAGTGATGGGTTAAACTTGATTTACGGTCAAAACGGCAGCGGTAAAACCAGTATTTTAGAGGCGATATACTTTTTAGGCATGGGACGCTCGTTCCGCAGCCATCTATCACAGCGGGTTATCAATAATGATGACGATAAATTAACCCTGTTCGCCAATTTAGTACAAGACGACAACGACTGTAAAATAGGGCTTAGGCGTCACCGTAGTGGTGATATTGAAGTTAAAATTAACGGCGAAAAAGTCAAACGCTTATCGACATTAGCTGAAACCCTGCCAATTCAAGTTATCACTCCTGAAAGTTTTTCTTTGTTGTTTGAAGGGCCAAAAGCTCGCAGGCAATTTATTGATTGGGGAGCCTTTCATTCTGACCCGCATTTTTACCAAGCCTGGGTGAATGTTCGCAAGGTATTAAAGCAGCGCAATCAGTTGCTTAGAAATCAAGCACCCTATAGCCAAATACAATTTTGGGATAAGGAGCTGGTGCGGTATGCTGAACAAGTCACCGACATACGAAATCGATATGTAGACTCGTTAAATGAGCTACTAAAGGGTATAATAAGAGGGTTTTTACCTCAGGTTGATATTAAGGTTTCTTTTACCCGAGGATGGGACAGTAAAACGGATTTTGCGCAATTACTTGAAAACCAATATTCGCGAGATGTAGCGGCAGGTAACACGGGTAGCGGCCCTCATAAAGCAGACTTACGTTTGCGGGTGGGGAACTTACCAGTGCAGGATGCGCTATCCCGTGGACAATTAAAATTATTAGTCTGTGCACTGCGTATTGCACAGGGAAAGTTGCTCAAACAACAACTAGATAAAAACAGTATTTATTTAGTCGACGATTTACCGTCAGAGTTGGATGCACAGCATAGGCAGCTATTGCTACAGCAGTTAACCGAAACCGGTGCGCAAATTTTTGTCACCGCAATTGATCCGCTAGCAATAGTCGATTCGTTATCTAGCCCTCCCAACAGGATGTTTCATGTGGAGCATGGGCAAGTAACGGTTATTGAATAACAACGAGAGAGAAATATGTCAGAGAATAGTTACGATTCTTCGAGTATCAAGGTATTAAAAGGCCTTGATGCAGTCCGTAAGAGACCTGGTATGTACATTGGTGATACTGATGACGGCACAGGTCTTCATCACATGGTATTCGAAGTGGTCGATAACTCTATCGATGAAGCTTTAGCCGGCCATTGTAGCGATATCACCATTACTATTCACTCAGACGGTTCTGTCTCTGTAAAAGATGACGGTCGTGGTATTCCTGTTTCTATCCATGAGGAAGAGGGAGTATCTGCAGCCGAAGTTATTATGACGGTATTGCATGCCGGCGGTAAGTTTGATGATAACTCTTACAAAGTGTCTGGTGGTCTTCACGGTGTGGGGGTGTCAGTTGTTAACGCATTATCGCAAAAATTACAGTTAACTATTCGTCGTGCCGGTAAAGTCTATGAGCAGTTTTATACTCATGGTGTGCCAGATGCGCCGATTAAAGAAATTGGTGATGCAGTTAAAACCGGTACTGAACTTCGTTTTTGGCCAAGTAGTGACACATTTACCGATGTTGAATTCCATTTCGAAATTTTAGCAAAACGTGTTCGTGAATTATCTTTCTTAAACTCAGGTGTGGGTATCCGCCTAGTTGATGAACGTGATAACAAAGACGAATTCTTTAAATATGAAGGTGGCATTAGTGCCTTTGTAAATTACTTAAACCGCAATAAAACACCTATTAACAAAGACGTATTCCACTTTTCACAAGAGCGTGAAGATGGCATTACTGTCGAAGTTGCTATGCAGTGGAACGACGGTTACCAAGAAAGCATTTTCTGTTTTACTAACAACATCCCACAGCGCGATGGTGGTACTCACTTAGCCGGCTTCCGTGGTGCGTTAACACGTAACTTAAATAACTACATGGAACGTGAAGGGTTTAACAAAAAAGGTAAAACCAGTGCTACCGGTGATGATGCTCGTGAAGGCTTAACCGCAGTTATCTCTGTTAAAGTGCCAGATCCTAAGTTTAGTTCGCAAACTAAAGATAAACTGGTTTCGAGCGAAGTGAAAAGTGCTGTAGAACAAACAATGGGTGAGCAGTTAAATGACTACCTATTAGAAAACCCAGCAGATGCTAAGCTGATTGTAGGCAAAATTGTTGATGCTGCCCGTGCTCGTGAAGCTGCACGTAAAGCGCGTGAAATGACCCGTCGTAAAGGCGCATTAGATTTAGGTGGTTTGCCAGGTAAGCTAGCCGATTGCCAAGAGAAAGACCCTGGTCTTTCTGAAATATACATAGTGGAAGGTGACTCTGCTGGCGGATCAGCCAAGCAGGGGCGTAACCGTAAAAACCAAGCGATTCTTCCGCTTAAAGGTAAAATCTTAAACGTAGAAAAAGCACGTTTTGACAAGATGTTATCTTCACAAGAAGTGGCAACGCTAATTACTGCATTAGGCTGTGGTATTGGCCGTGACGAATACAACCCAGATAAAACCCGTTATCACAACATTGTTATCATGACCGATGCTGACGTCGACGGCTCGCACATTCGTACATTGCTGTTGACCTTCTTCTTCCGTCAAATGCCTGAGCTTATCGAGCGTGGTTATGTGTATATCGCACAGCCACCACTGTATAAGGTTAAAAAGGGCAAACAAGAACAATATTTAAAAGATGAGTTAGCGTTAACGGAATATTTAACTACACAAGCGTTAGACGGAACTCACGTTTACCCAAGCCAAGGTGCATTGGGCATGAGTGGTGAACCGTTAGAGCGTTTGGTTAGCCAGTATCGTGAAGTTGAGAAAATCATTAAGCGTTTAGAAAAACGTTTCCCGATGAACCTAACCGATCGCATGTTGTATCATCCAGAAGTCACGTTAGAGATGCTCAGTGACGAAGCGAAAATGACAACCTGGTGCAAAACCTTTATCGATGATTTAGTTGAGCGTGAAAGCAGCGGTATTATTTTCTCTGCTAATGTCATGCTGGATCCTGAACGTAAAGTCTATATTCCAAGTGTGACAATCCGTAAGCATGGTATTGATACCAATTTCTTATTTGGTTACGACTTCTTTACATCTACAGATTATCAGCGTATTGCCAAGCTTGGCGCTGCACTAGACGGTATGATTGAAGAAGGTGGTTATGTACAACGTGGTGAACGTGTCAAAGAAGTTGAAAGCTTCCTAGATGCGTTAGATTGGACCATGAGCGAAGCAAAACGTGGGTTATATATTCAACGTTATAAAGGATTGGGTGAAATGAACCCTGAGCAGTTGTGGGAAACTACAATGGATCCTGAGTCTCGTCGAATGTTACGCGTTACCATTGATGATGCTGTTGCTGCTGACCAGTTATTTACGTGTTTAATGGGCGACCAAGTTGAGCCTCGTCGTGAGTTTATTGAAACTAACGCATTAAACGTGGCTAACTTAGACGTGTAGCACGTCTTATTAAAATAAATGGGTGCCTTATGGCGCCCATTTTTGTTTTTATTGCTATGATTAATTAAATCAACTGTGGTAAATATAATCTTCATCAACTCATTTTTATAAGGCTCTTTATTGTGGTAACTAGTTTTTTTAAGAAGCTGTTTAATATCCGTGACCGCAATGAACAAGTAAAATTTACTGGCCGCACAGCGGTCGAGAAACGCCAGCAATCTCCAAAGTCAGCCGTAAAGCCGACTATTGAAGTGAGCCCTAAACTCGCGGTAGAGTCGCAATTAGATTTATCTGCGTTGTTTTACAGCTTTTTGTTTGCCAGTGCCCAAACGAGCACAACGGGTATCGCTAATAATTTAGAACGCAATGTGATGCAAAAAATTGAGCAGGCATTAAGTTCACCACAAGCCATTGCAGATAATGTGTTGAAGCTACCGAGTAAAATACTCGAATTAGACAGAAAACTGGCCGATGATAATATTGATATCCAAGAGTTAATTCAGTTAATTGAGCAAGACCCACTGTTGTGTATTGAAGTGCTTAAACTGTGTAATTCACCAGTGTTTAAACGAGCAGAACATGACGTCACCAGTATTCAACAAGCGCTAGTTCAAGTGGGTAGACAACAACTGAGACAGTTTATTACCAGTTGTTTAGCGCGTGAAATGATTGATATTAAGCCAATATATTTCAGACGTTTTGGTGCGGAAATTTGGCGCCATTCAATGCAGGTGGCGTTTTTAGCCAGTGAATTAGCGATCCCAGAACAACGCGAACGCGCCTTTTTAGTTGCGTTACTCCATGATGTGGGAAAAATTGCGATTTTTAAAATGTTGGTCGATGCATTTTACCAGGCTGAACCCGGTGAACAGCCTAGTTCAATGCTGTTTAAACAGGTAATGACCAGCAAATCGTTAACACTCAGTGCATTGTTAGCGCGTTATTGGCAGTTACCACAACACTTTGAAGCTCCGTTAACGTTGTTGGCGAATACTAATATTAAACCCGATGATGAAATGACGTTACTCATCTGGAAAGCAAATATCATTAGTGAGTGTTCTATGCTGCAGCAAGTCGATAAATTACCGCAATCAGCATTGGCGGTATTATTAGCGCAAGTGGAAATGAGCGAACAAGAATTTGCGGCGCTACATCAAAAACTGATTGAGTTTTAAATCTGATTTTAAATTTGTGTTTTGAGCATTGAAAGTTATCAATGTGGTGAGGGTTACGTTTTACTCTTAATATTAAAAATGAATAAAAAAAAGCGCCTTTCGGCGCTTTTTTATTGCTGCAATATCACATTATTGTAAAAGTGAAATATCCGCTACATGTAAGAACTGCTCACGAAGATTGGTTAACAACGCTAAACGGTTATTTTTTAATGCTTCATCGTCAGCCATAACCATCACATCTTCAAAGAACTGATCCACGCTTTCACGTAAATCGGCTAGTAATGTTAATGCTTGCTGGTAATCAGCATTGGCAAACAGTGGTGCTAACTGCGGTTGTAATTGTGCGAGTTTATCGGCTAATGCTTTTTCAGCGGTTTCTGCTAATAGCGCTTGGTTGATGTTTGCAGGCAGTTCACCTTCAACTTTGGCCAAGATATTAGAAACTCGTTTATTGGCAGCAGCAAGCGCCGTTGAGGCCTCTAAACCACGGAAGTGTGATACGGCTTTAACGCGACTGTCAAAATCGGCAGGACGCGTAGGGCGACGAGCTAATACTGCTAAAATCACATCAACTTGAATGCCTTTATCTTGGTACCAACTACGGAAGCGTGCCATTAAAAATTCAAGTACGTCTTCAGCTGTATTGGCATTGCTGACGTTATCAGCATGTAACGCTTGGGCTTTAGCAATCAGGTCTACTAAGTCTAGCGGCAAATTGTTTTCAACAATAATGCGTAAAATACCGATAGCAGCACGGCGAAGTGCAAATGGATCTGCAGCCCCTTTAGGTGCCTGGCCAATGCCAAAAATACCCACTAAGGTGTCTAGCTTTTCAGCTAACGCAACAGCACAAGACACGCTTGCTGTTGGTACCGTATCACCTGAGAATTTAGGTTTGTATTGTTCTTCAAGTGCAATAGCAACCGCTTCAGTTTCACCATCAAGGCGAGCATAATGCATCCCCATGGTGCCTTGGGTGTCAGTAAACTCCATCACCATGTTGGTCATTAAGTCTGTTTTAGACAATAGGCCGGCGCGGCTTGCATCAGCACTGTTTGTGCTAACACCTTGGGCGTCAAGCTTGGTAGCAATAAACCCTGCTAGTGTTGAAATTCGCTCAACACGTGCTTTAAGAGTACCAAGTTGCTTTTGAAACACGACGGTTTCAAGGCTGGCTAAACGTGACTCTAGCGTGTGCTTTTTATCAGTGTTAAAGAAGAATTCAGCATCGGCTAGGCGAGGGCGAACCACTTTCTCATTACCTGAAATAATTTGTTGTGGATCTTTAGATTCGATATTGGTAACGAAAATAAAGTTAGGTAATAAGTTGCCGGTTTTATCAAATACAGGGAAGTATTTCTGATCGCCTTTCATTGTATACACAAGGGCTTCAGACGGCACCGCTAAGAACTTTTCTTCAAAACTAGCCGTTAACACTATTGGCCATTCAACCAATGATGCTACTTCTTCAAGTAAGTCTTCTTGTATATCGGCTACACCACCAATTTTGGCCGCTGCTGCTTCAGAGTCTGCTTTGATTAAGGTTTTACGTAGCTGATAATCAGCCAGCACTTTACCTTGCTCTTTTAGCGCAGTTAAATAGTTGTCTGCATGGTCTAGCTCAAATGTTGCTTTACCCATAAAACGGTGGCCGCGAATAACTCGGTCTGATTTAATACCCAATAATTCACCCGCAACTAATTCGCTGCCTAATAACATGGTCACAGTGTGAACAGGGCGAATAAATTGCGTTTTATTGCTGCCCCAACGCATTGGCTTTGGGATCGGTAATTTATCAAGCGCACGTTGTGCCATATCTGCAATTAGGCTTTTAGTCTCAACACCCACCACTTTAGCTTGATGAACTAACCATTCACCTTTGTCGGTGACTAAGCGTTCAGCCTGGTCAACAGTAATACCGTTACCACGTGCCCAACCTTGAGCTGCTTTGGTTGGATTACCATCAGCATCAAATGCTGAGCTGACTGCTGGGCCGCGTTTTTCAACGACTTTATCTGCTTGAGCAAGGGCAAGGCCTACAACGTTGATGGCCAAACGACGAGGCGCTGCATACCAAAGCGCAGAGTCAAAGGGGATATCTGCTTTGGTGAGTTCATCGGTAAAGTTCGCTAAAAAAGATTCTGCTAGAGTGCGTAATGACTTTGGCGGTAACTCTTCTGTTCCCACTTCAATAAGTAAGTTTTCAAATTTCATTGGTGACCTCTACTTACACATTGGGAAGCCAAGCGCTTCGCGTGCTTGATAATAAGATTCTGCAACACCTTTAGCCATGGTGCGAACGCGTAAGATGTAACGCTGGCGTTCAGTTACTGAAATGGCATGGCGAGCATCAAGTAAGTTAAAAGCGTGAGAGGCTTTCATTACTTGCTCGTAAGCAGGCAGTGGTAGAGGTTTTTCTAGCGATAATAAGTGCATGCACATTTTTTCGCATTGATCGAATAGGGTAAACATAAAGTCGACATCGGCATGTTCGAAGTTATATGTTGATTGTTCAACTTCGTTTTGATGAAAAATGTCACCGTAGGTTACACGACCACGTGGTCCGTCGGTCCAAACAAGATCGTACACACTGTCGACTTCTTGAATGTACATGGCTAAACGCTCAAGGCCATAAGTGATCTCACCCGTTACTGGGCTACATTCAATACCGCCCACTTGCTGGAAATACGTAAACTGAGTCACTTCCATGCCGTTAAGCCACACTTCCCAACCTAAACCCCAAGCACCCAGTGTAGGTGATTCCCAGTTGTCTTCAACAAAACGAATATCATGCACTTGAGTATCAATACCTAGGGCTTCTAGTGAGCCGAGGTAAAGCTCTTGAATATTGTCTGGTGATGGCTTTAATACCACTTGGAATTGGTAATAATGTTGCAAGCGGTTTGGGTTTTCACCATAGCGTCCATCAGTAGGACGGCGAGACGGCTGCACATATGCGCTACTCATTGGCTCTGGGCCTAATGAGCGTAAGAACGTCTGCGGGTGGAAAGTACCAGCACCAACTTCCATATCGAGTGGTTGGACAATTGCGCAACCTTGCTGCGCCCAATATTCCTGCAGGGTTAGGATGAACCCTTGAAATGTCTTTACGTCGTGTTTCGTCGTCATGTCTACTACTGTCAGGCTATTAATAGAAAATGTTAATGATTATACCTTGTAGAGCAAGGCAGATGTAGGTTATTTTTTAACGTATTCATAAATACGTTAATGGAACCATACCATGCAAGTTAACCGATGTGGCTGGGTAAGTGAAGACCCTTTATATCAACATTATCACGATACGGTTTGGGGCCGACCTGAATATGATGCTAATCACCTTTTTGAAAAACTGTGTTTAGATGGTCAGCAAGCTGGTTTGTCTTGGATTACCATTTTAAAAAAGCAACAAAACTACCAGCAACTCTTTGCTGGTTTTGAGCCAAGTCTGATTGTTGAGTTTGACCAAGAAAAAGTTGAGGCACTAATGCTAGAGCCCGGTATTGTGCGTAATCGATTAAAAATAAATTCGATCATTAAAAACGCCAAAGCGTATATTGCCTTTGTAGAGCAGGGTAATGATTTTTCATCTTTTTTATGGAGCTTTGTTGGTGGTGTACCTAGGGTTAACCAGTTTGAGTCATTAAGCCAAGTTCCAGCCCAAACCTCAGAATCTGAAGCGATGTCTAAAGCACTGAAAAAACTTGGCTTTAACTTTGTTGGTCCGACTATTTGTTATGCGTTTATGCAGGCCGTTGGAATGGTGAACGACCATACGACAGATTGTCATTGTTACGGTCAGTTTTAAATCTTTTCGATACTGATTCCGATAATAAAAAAGGGTGTTCCACGTGGAACACCCTGTTTACTTGATTCACTTTATTAGAGTGAGATAGTTAGATTTTTTCAAAGAAAAACGCTTTACGCTTTTGCTTATCACCATTTAATTCGTTCATTGTTTCTGAGTTGAACAACTTACCGTTTACCATGGTGTAGGTAACTTTATCTGTGCTACGGATATCCGTTAATGGGTCGCCATCAATGACAATTAAGTCGGCTAATTTACCTGGCTTAATTGATCCTAACTGATGATCCATGCCAAAGGTAGTAGCAGGGTTAATCGTCGCCGTTTTGAGTACATCCATATTACTCATACCGCCTTGCGCGAACATCCACATCTCCCAATGAGCCGCTAAACCTTCGCGCTGACCATGGGCGCCAATATTAACTTTAACACCTAAATCATTCAGTTCATTGGCCACTCTGGCAACATTGAAGTGGTTATAGTGCTCGTCTGGCGCGGTGGTTCTGCGCATTGATCGAGCGTCTAAAATTTCATGCGGGACATACATACTTAAGCGTGGGTGAGCCCAGACATCCGTTTTGTCGTACCAGTAATGTTCACCTGATATGCCACCATATGAAACGACAAGTGTTGGTGTGTAGTTAACTTTTGTTTGGCTCCAGAACTGTTTAATGTCACTGTAAATAGAGGCCACAGGTAATGAGTGTTCTAAAGTTGTGTGTCCGTCAGCGGCCATTGATAAGTTATGTTGTAATAAACTGCCGCCCTCCGGAACCACCATCATTTCAAGTTCACGCGCCGCGGCAATAATTTGCTGACGCTGATCTCGACGAGGTTGGTTATAGCTTTTGACACTGAATGCACCCACTTTTTTAAGACGCTCCAGGTGAAACTTTGCGTCATCTAATGAATCTACGTGCGAGGTATAACCAGGTAGGTTTGCACCGTATAAAATGGTACCCGTAGAAAATATACGTGGGCCAACAATTTTACCTGCTTTTTGTTGCTCAGATGCAGCAAAAATTTCGGTGGTATCATTTGATGGGTCGTGAATAGAGGTCACCCCAAGTGACAAGCCTGAATATAATGCCCAGTTTTGTTGCGGGATAATTTCATCATCTGCTTGTCCACCATGTGCATGGGCATCAAATAACCCCGGCATAATAGTTTTACCGCTGATGTCGATAACTTCTGCGCCCTCTGGGATCGCTAATGTCGCATCGCCAACCTGGCTAATTTTATTGTCTTTTACAATGACAACACCATTATCGATGACTTGATCATTCTCCATGGTAATCACTTTGCCACCGACAAATACAACTGTTCCACGTGGAACATCTGCTTTATCTTTGAAGCCAATGGCAGTCACTTTCGGTTCTACTTTTTTGTCTGATTTAGTGTATTGAGTGTCGACATCGGCTTGATAAAGCTCTGGGCCCAATGTCCAATACAGTTGGTTGTTTTTACCATTCCAGCTAATACTTTCACCTGCACGGGCACTTAGTTGGCTAACCGGTAAGTTAGTGGCTTTAGGTCCGATGGCAATGGTTTCACCATGTTTAGCGAACGGGGTAACATATACTCTAAAGCGTTCTGCAAAGGCTAAATGTTCACCATCTGGCGATAAACGAAACTCTGTTGCGTGGTCGCTGGTGTAATGGGTACGTTTTTCAAAGCCATTCATACCGATTGAAGCAAACTCTGGAGTTTTACCAAAATCCATAAAATACACTCTGTCCGAGTCTGCACCAAATTGTGGTTGATGACCGCTCGCTGTCAGCTTGGTATTTTGTTTACCTTTGATATCCACTTTATATAAACCGGGTTCTTGCGACCAGGTGCGTGGTGTCATATAACCGCCACGAGCTTTACGATAAACAATATAGTCGCCGTTTGGTGAGAAGGTCGGCTCAACGTATTTACCCGGTTCACTGGTTAATACTTTTGCTTTGCCGCCACGTGCACTCACCACACTCACCGTGCCTTGTTGTTGATCATTCCAGGTAGTAAATACAACATCTTTGCCGTCGCGCGACCACTGCGGAAATAGCTCGTTAATATCATTGTCTAAACGAGTAAGGCGTTGATGTTTACCGCCATTAATATCGCGTATCCAAATCTTACCTAATGCTTCAAATACGACTTTTTCGCCGTTAGGTGATACTTGAGCCATACGTAGCATTTTGACATCAAATTCATCTTGATCTAGGTTTTGCGTGAAACGAACTGCCGGCTGGATGTCACGTTGATCTTTAATGCTAAATGGAATGTCACTGACTTTTTTACTGTCTACGTCGAGTTTATTAATTTTGCCTTGGGCCCAAAATACTATGTGCTTGTTGTCTTTGGTCCATGACATTGTTGGGTAAACACCATGAATAGCCCAGGTTTCTTGCATATCGCGGTCAAGCTTGTCGTACAGTTTAGTTTCTTCACCTGACTTTAAATCAAGTGAGTAAAGCGTTGATTGGAATCCATCGCGTTTAATATACGCTAATGTTTTGCCATCTGGGCTTGGAGTTGGGCGGATTGCGCCACCGGTACCTTCAATCAATACTTCGATATCGCCAGTTTGAGTGTCATAACGCTTAATTTTATAAATGCCTTTTACTGAGTCTTTAGAGTAGTGAAAGGTTTTTCCTGGCGTGGCGTCCTGGCTAAAATAAATATAGCGACCATCTGGTGAGTAGGCTGGTTCACCTAAATCTTTTTGCTCGTTTGGGCGTTCGGTTAATTTAACGCCTTCACCGCCAGCAACGTGATACATCCATACTTCACCCGCGCCTAAACTGCGAGTACCAGTATAATGTTTACGAGCTACAAGGTATTGTGAGTCAGGGCTCCATGCTGGGCTGTTGAGTAATCGAAACGTTTCTTTGGTGACAGGATGTGGATTTGCGCCGTCTGCATCCATAATCCAGATATTATCTCCGCCATCTTCATCAGTGGTAAAGGCAATGTGTTTTCCATCTGGACTGTAAACAGGTTGCATTTGCCAAGCAATACCTTGAGCAAGAGGCTTAGCTTCACCACCCGAAATCGGCATTTGATAAATATCGCCTAGCAGATCAAATACAATATTTTTGCCGTCTGGTGACACATTGACGTTCATCCAGGTCCCTTCGGTGACATTGATGTCAATTTTTTCTAGTGGGGCATTTTCGGGTGCGTTCACTTGCCATTTAGTTGTGTCATCTTCAGTGGCAAAGCTTGCTGTGCTCATGCCAAGCGAGAGAGCAATAGCGGTATAAAGTGGTGTTAGTTTATGAGTAAACATAGAGTCGATTATCCGTTTCATTTTTATTTTCGTGGAGTTAATCAAGCTAAGTATCCTAGTCAATGAGCATTGTTGCGATGCTCTTTAGGGTAAGCTTTACTGCGTTTGTAGTGTGAATGATACCTTTATCGCATAAATTCTCGATAAGGTGTACAACAAATCTGTTTCAATTAATGACAAACGTTAACATGCATACCTGTGAGTCATTTACAGGTATCAAATGAGTGAAGTGTAATTGGGAAGGCTTAAATGAAAATGAGTTAAGGCTTTTATTGGTTTAAGCAACAGTGACTAGGTCATCGGGTTGTATTAATCCCGCTTGAATGACTCGGCAAGTTACACCGCCACGCCAATCAGGTCTTAATGCCTGTTCTAAACCTGGGTGAGCGATTTCCATTTTTTTACACGGGTCAGTTTCACCGGTGATGAGTAATTGAAGATCGCGGCCAATCGAAATCACTTTACCGACATCTGCTGCATTAAACTGATAGCCACAGATTAATAAGTTAGCTCTGCGAGTGAGCCAATCAAGATCTGCATCAATTTGTTGGCAGGCTTTTTGCCATTGTTGTTGGGACATAACGGTAACTTGGCGTTTTCCTGGGCGGCCAAAAATATCATTTTCAACACCACGTTCTAAAGTCACATTGGCACAAAAGGCGGGTTTCATTATGCCGCGCTTTGCAGTTTTATAGGCGATTGCTTCCAATGTGATGGTCATGTATTACAGTCCTTTTTTGAGTAGATACTGATAGGGTGTTTTACTGGTGTCACTGGCGAGTAGCGTGTGGTCCATAAATTCACAAAAACTTGGAATATCTCTTGTCGTTGCTGGGTCATCAGCGATGACAAGTAAGGTCTCACCGTCAGTCATTTTACGAACTGTTTTACGGATCATCATTACCGGTTCTGGGCAACGAAGGCCAAGGGCATCGAGTTGATGTTGTGCTTGAGCATATATATCAATCATTGAATAAAATCTATTTTTACCAGTCTAGTTACCATCAATTTTACTCTTGTCAGTAATGCTTGCCAAGTTTGAGTTTAGCTAACCTATCCTGATTTTTCGTTTTTTCGTTTTTTCTTTTATTTTTAATTTTCATAGAATATGTTTCACGTGGAACATTCGCCAAAGCAGAAAAATTTAAAAATAAAAAAAACGAGCCAAATAGGCTCGTTTTCAGAAAGATAAATATAACGACAGATTATTTAAACGTTATACGCGTTCAAATACTGTTGCGATACCTTGGCCTAAACCGATACACATAGTGGCAAGACCAAGCGTTGCATCTTTTTCTTCCATTAAGTTTATCAATGTCGTTGAGATACGCGCGCCAGAACAACCTAATGGATGGCCTAATGCAATTGCGCCACCGTTAAGGTTAATCTTTTCATCGACAACATCTTGTAAGCCAAGATCTTTAACACAAGGTAAAGACTGTGCCGCAAATGCTTCGTTTAGTTCGATAAGATCTAAATCGGCAACAGACAAACCAGCACGGGCTAATGCCTTTTTGGTCGCTGGTACTGGGCCATAACCCATAATAGCAGGATCACAACCAGCCACTGCCATTGAACGAATACGTGCACGAATGGTTAAGCCTAAAGCACGTGCTTTAGATTCTTCCATCACTAGCATTGCAGAAGCACCGTCTGATAACGCAGATGATGTACCGGCAGTTACTGTACCGTTTGCAGGGTCAAATGCTGGACGTAAACCGGCTAAAGATTCTAATGATGTTTCTGGACGAATCACTTCATCTGTAATCACTTTAATTAATGCACCGTTTGCATCGTGGCCTTCAATACCCCAAATCTCTTTAGCAAAGCGACCTTCGATGGTTGCTGCATGGGCACGTTGATGAGAGCGTACAGCAAATGCATCTTGTTGCTCACGAGTGATACCGTGCATTTTACCTAACATTTCTGCGGTTAAGCCCATCATGCCAGATGCTTTTGCTACGCGATTTGCAAGACCTGGGTGAAAATCGACACCGTGGTTCATTGGCACATGACCCATGTGCTCAACACCACCAATAATAAAGGTGTCGCCTTGGCCAGTCATAATGGCGCGAGCAGCCTGATGTAATGCGTCCATAGACGAACCACATAAACGGTTTACCGTAACAGCGCCAGCCGTTTTAGGAATACCCGCTAACAACGATGCATTACGGGCAATGTTAAAACCTTGCTCTAATGTTTGCTGCACACAACCCCAAATGACATCTTCGATGTCGTTAGGATCTAATTGTGGATTACGCACCATTAGTGCTTTCATTAATTCTGCAGAAAGAGTTTCTGCACGTACATGTCTAAATACCCCAGCCTTAGAGCGGCCCATTGGGGTACGAATGCAGTCTACGATAACAGCTTGTTTCATGATTTAATTCCTTTCCCACTTATTAGGCTTGGTAGTAACTACCGTTGTTGGCTGCAAGTTCACGCATTGCATCGGTGACTTGATATAAGCCGCCAAGGTGTGCGTATTTATCTGCTAGGGCAACAAAGTTTGCTACGCCCATTGTGTCTAAATAACGGAATACACCGCCACGGAATGGAGGGAAACCAATACCGTAAACTAGGCCCATATCGCCTTCAGCAGGTGATGCAATAATGCCTTCTTCTAAACAACGAACCGTTTCAATGATCATTGGGATCATACAGCGCGCGATGATGTCATCAGACTCAAATGCTTTTAAAGCACCGAACTCAGCACTTAATAATTCGTAGCTTGTTGGATCAATGTCTTTTTTCGGTTTACCGCGACGGTCAACGGAGTAAGCATAGAAACCTTTGGTATTCTTTTGACCAAGACGTTTGTTTTCAAACATAATGTCGATAGCATCTTTGCCATTTTTACCCATACGATCTGGGAAGCCTTCTGCCATCACCGCTTGTGCGTGGTGACCTGTATCTAGACCGACTACGTCTAGTAGGTAAGCAGGACCCATTGGCCAACCGAACTGTTTTTCCATGACTTTATCGACAGCAGCAAAGTCTGCACCTTCAGCAAGTAGACCGCTGAAGCCGGCAAAGTATGGGAACAATACGCGGTTAACGAAGAAGCCTGGACAATCATTAACTACGATTGGGGTTTTACCCATTTTGCTTGCATAGGCTACAACGGTGGCAATGGTTTCTTCAGAGCTGTGCTCACCACGGATAATTTCAACTAACGGCATTTTGTGCACTGGATTAAAGAAGTGCATACCGCAGAAACGTTCAGGTTTCTTAAGGCTTTTTGCCAACAAGTTGATTGAGATTGTTGAAGTGTTAGATGCAATAATCGCATCTTCAGAAACATAACCTTCAACTTCCGCCAATACTGTCGCTTTCACTTTTGGATGTTCAACTACCGCTTCTACAACGATATCGCTATTTTTGATAGCGGCATAATCTAGTGAAGGCGTGATGTTGTTTAATACTTTAGCCATTTTCTCAGGTGTAGAGCGACCACGAGCAACTTGAGTTGTCAGGATTTTAGCCGCTTCGTTCAAGCCTAGCTCTAATGCTGGCTGAGCGATGTCTTTCATGACAATCGGTGTGCCTTTGCTGGCGCTTTGGTAAGCAATACCGCCACCCATAATGCCTGCACCCAATACAGCTGCTTGGTTAACATCTTTAGCCAGTTTGCTGGCTTTCTTAGCTTTGCCTTTAACGAATTGGTCATTTAAGAAAATACCAATCAGTGCTTGAGCTACGTCTGTTTTAGCTAGCTTGATAAACGCTTGTGCTTCTACTTTTAATGCGCCATCACGGTCTAAACCTGCTGCTTGTTCAACAACATTCACAGCAGCCATCGGCGCTGGATAATGCTTGCCTGCAACAGAGAACACCATTCCTTTTGCCGTAGCAAAAGACATCATCGCTTCAAGTTTAGGAAGTATAAGTGGAGACTGTTTTTGAGTACGACGAGCTTGCCAATCAAGGCTACCATTTAAGGCATCATGCAACATTTGTAGCGCAGCCGCTTCTAAATGTTCTGGCGCGACAACGGCATCAATTGCGCCGACTTTTAATGCGTCTTCTGGGCGTTGATCTTTCGCGGTGGTAATCCACTCAAGTGCATTATCAGCACCGATAACACGAGGTAAACGCACAGTGCCGCCAAAACCAGGAATAAGGCCTAATTTGGTTTCTGGTAAACCGATGCGAGCATTGGTATCTGCAACGCGTAAGTCAGTTGCTAAAATAGTTTCGCAACCACCGCCTAATGCAAAACCGTTAACCGCAGACACGGTTGGAAATGGCAAGTCTTCTAACTTGTTAAATACTGCGTTGGCTTGTTCAACCCACGCAAGTAACGTTGCATCATCTTGCTGAAACAACGTTAAAAATTCGGTAATGTCAGCGCCAACAATGAAAGTGCTTTTTGCTGATGTCAGCAGTAACGCTTTAATGTTGGTATTTTGTTTGATGCTGTCTAGTGCGGCATCAAGAGAGGCTAGAGTTTCTCTGTCGAACTTGTTTACCGAACCTTGTGCGTTAAAACAAAGTTTGGCAATATTATCTTCAAGTAACTCAACCTGAATGGTAGGGCTTTGGTAGATCATTGCTTGCTTCCTTATTGCTTAAAAGCGACTTCCACATCTTATTTACTGTGCAGTTATCAAGCTTGAATCACAGCAGTTTCGGCCATCTATTGACCAGCTAATTCTCAGTGTGCGACTAAATGAGAAAAATTACAACACCCAATTTAAACGGCCGTTTAATTTTTTATCATCTAGCGAGGAGTTTTTTTGTTTGTGATAGACTTATTGAGTTAAAACTTATGAAAGGGATAGTCAATGGAACAGTTAGCTCATCTATATCATGCACACATTGCTGAACTAAATCGTCGTGTTGCTGATATTTGCCAGCGTGAAAACATCTCCGGCCTAGTGATTCATTCAGGGCAACCGCATCGACAGTTTTTAGATGACTTAAATTATCCCTTCAAAGTTAATCCGCAATTTAAAGCTTGGCTACCTATTTTAGATACTCCCAATTGCTGGGTTATCGTTAACGGCCAAGATAAGCCTACTTTAGTGTTTTATCGCCCGGTCGATTTTTGGCATAAGGTTAATGACGTGCCGCAAGTGTTTTGGACTGAACACTTTGATATTCAATTATTAACCAAGCCTGATCGTATTGCAGATTACTTGCCAAAAAATATCGCTTCATGGGCTTATATTGGTGAGCATTTAGATGTTGCTGATGTACTGGGTTTTACGGCTCGTAACCCAGATGCCGTGATGAATTACTTACATTATCATCGAGCAGATAAAACTCAATACGAACTTGAATGTATGCGAGAAGCTAATAAAATTGCCGTAAAAGGCCATTTAGCGGCTAAAAATGCATTTTATAATGGTGCAAGCGAGTTCGAAATTCAGCAGCGTTATTTACTGGAACTCGGCCAGGGGGAAAATGATGTTCCTTATGGCAATATTGTGGCTTTAAATCAAAATGCGGCGATTTTGCATTATACAGCGTTAGAGCATACTAAACCTGCGCAGCGATTATCATTTTTGATTGATGCGGGCGCTAATTTTCATGGATACGCGGCTGATATTACCCGTACTTATTCATTTGAGAAAAATCGTTTTTATGAGCTCATCGTCGCACTTGATAAAATCCAGCTCGCTATTATTGAGCAAATGAAACCTGGGGTTAAATATGTCGATCTTCATATTGCAACCCATGAGCATATTGCCCAATTACTTATCGACTTTGGCTTGGCAAATGGCTCGGTTGAACAATTAGTGTCTCAGGGTATTACCAGTGCGTTTTTCCCTCATGGGTTAGGGCATATGCTAGGGTTACAAGTGCATGATATGGGCGGTTATGCTCATGATGAGCGTGGTACTCACATCGCTGCGCCAGAAGCACATCCATTTTTACGTTGTACGCGAGTATTAGCGGCTAATCAGGTGCTGACCATCGAACCTGGGCTGTATATTATTGATACTCTGCTTGAGCAATTATCACCTGAGGCGAAACAAGCAATTAACTGGCAAACCGTTGATGTATTTCGTCCTTTTGGTGGGATCCGGATTGAAGATAATGTGATTGTGCATCATAACCGAGTTGAAAACATGACCAGAGAGTTCGGTTTAGTTGATTGAGTCATACTTAATACCACAAGCAAACGTACTGATAGAAGAAGAGATAAAGCATAGTCGCTTTATCTCTTTGTTATTTCATTGTCCCAATCAACAGCAAATGAAGTTAGCGCTTACTGACATAAAGGCAAAATATCCTGGCGCGAGTCATTATTGCTACGCATTTGTGGCTGGCAGCCCTGAGAACACGATTGATATGGGCGCTAGTGATGATGGTGAGCCGTCGGGCAGTGCTGGTAAACCGATGTTAGCGTGTTTACAGGGCGCGAATATTGGCGAGCTTGGTGCGATTGTTGTGCGCTATTTTGGGGGAACTAAACTCGGTGTGGGTGGCTTAGTGCGCGCTTATACATCGGGTATTAAGCAAGGATTAACGCAAATACAAACTCAGGTAAAGCACATTAGATACCCTGCAAGTTTAGTGTGTCATTATGCGCAACTCACCGATATTGAATATTTAGTTGCTCAGCATGATGGTGTCGTTATCGATAAAGTGTTTACCGATAAGGTTGAAATACAGTTTGAATTAGCAAAATCATACCATCAGGCTTTCAATCAAGCCTTAGCTATCCAGACTCAGGGCCAGCTGCAAGTAAAGTTTACAGTTTGAGCTATGACGAACTTATGCCAAACTGTCACTCAATTGTTAAATTCGACGCAGCACAACTTAAACAGAATCCTTAATGCAATATAAAACAATTATTAGAATCACCGGTTTGCTGATGGGATTATTTTCAATCACCATGCTGCCGTCAGCATTAGTGGCTATCTTGTATAAAGATGGTGGTGGTACTGCGTTTATTCAGGCCTTTTTTGTCAGTATCTTTTTAGGTTTTTTATTGTGGTACCCCAATCGCCATCAAAAAGGCGATTTACGAACTCGAGAAGGCTTCCTCATTGTTGTGCTGTTCTGGACCGTACTGGGCTCCATAGGTGCATTACCGTTTATTTTTGCCAATGAGCCTGATCTCAGTTGGACAGACAGTTTCTTTGAATCATTTTCCGCACTAACCACTACAGGGGCAACCGTGATTGTTGGCCTCGATGATTTACCAAAATCCATTTTGTTTTATCGACATCTGCTTCAGTGGATGGGCGGTATGGGTATCATTGTACTGGCAGTGGCTATTTTACCACTGTTAGGCATTGGTGGTATGCAGCTGTATAAAGCAGAAGTCCCCGGACCGGTAAAAGATACCAAAGTCACACCGCGAATAGCCGAAACCGCCAAAGCATTGTGGTATATCTATTTTATGTTAACCACTGCGTGTGCGTTAGCGTTTTACTTTGCTGGAATGGATGCCTTTGATGCTATATGCCATTCATTTTCCACCATTGCTATCGGTGGTTTTTCTACCCACGATGCCAGTTTAGGGTATTTTGATAGCCCATTAATTAACGTGATTTGTGCAGTTTTCTTATTGATTGCCGCGGTTAATTTTAGTCTGCATTTTGCTGCATTTAGTTGGCGTGGCATTAACTTTAAAATTTATTTTAAAGATGCAGAATTTAAAGTGCTGATAGCAGTGCAGCTAGTGTTAACTGCCATTTGTTTTATTACCTTATATCAGTCGGGTATTTATGATTCGGCAGAACAAACCCTCGATTATGCCTTTTTCCAGGTGGTGTCTATTTCGACAACGGCGGGTTTTGGTACTGAAAGTTTCCATTCTTGGCCATTGTTTTTGCCAATACTATTGATATTTTCTAGCTTTATAGGCGGTTGTGCAGGCTCAACCGGTGGCGGTATGAAGGTGATCAGGCTGATTTTATTAGTACTGCAAGGTTCTCGTGAGCTGAAACGTTTAGTTCATCCTAAAGCAATGTATTCCATTAGAATTGGCTCTAAGGTATTACCTGACAGAGTTATTGATGCGGTGTGGGGGTTCTTTTCTGCTTATGCGCTGGTGTTTGTGGTGTGCATGATAATTTTAATGGCAATGGACATGGATGCCATTACGGCATTTAGTGCTACTGCAGCGAGCATAAATAATTTGGGCCCAGGCTTAGGTGATGTCGCATCGAGCTATGCCAATGTGTCTGATGGCGCGAAATGGGTATTGGTTGTTGCTATGCTGTTTGGCCGTTTAGAAGTATTTACTTTATTGGTGTTGTTTACACCGACATTTTGGAAAAACTAATGTTAAAAACCGTCATTTTATATTCAACTGTAGATGGACAAACTCGCGCTATTTGTCAGCGTATTGAGCAAATATTATCAGCCAATGGTGAGCAAGTGAGTGTAATTAATCTTGCTGATGCTGACGCAGAGCAACTCGCCGCTGTTGATAAAGTGGTTATTGGCGCCAGTATTCGTTACGGTAAACATCGACCAGAATTATTTAAGTTTGCAGAGCAACATCAAGCCTTACTGAACAGTAAATTAAACAGCTTTTTTACTGTTAACGTTGTGGCGAGAAAGCCGCTTAAAAATAGTCCTGAAACTAATCCTTATATGCAGAAGTTTTTAACACTGTCGGCTTGGACACCCAATATGCTCGGTGTATTTGCGGGCAAGATTGATTATCCTCGCTACCGCTTTTTTGACAAGGTTATGATTCGTTTCATTATGTGGATGACCAAAGGGCCGACTGATACTAGCGGCACTTTTGAATTTACCGATTGGGATAAAGTTGACGATTATGCCAAACAAATCGCGGCACAAAAGCGTTAACAAAACGCCTAAGGGAGATTAGGCGCAATAACGGCGGTGAAGAATGGATATCACTTCGGTTACTTGCTCATCTTTAAGGGTGTAATACACCACTTGTGATCTTTTACGCGTATTGACTAAATCTTGTGTGCGAAGCACCGCTAAATGTTGTGACAATGCAGACTGACTTAACGGAACGGTCTCGTTTAGCTCTGTCACACTGTGTTCTTTCTCCAGCAACAAACACAAAATCATCAGTCGATAAGGGTTAGCAATCGCCTTGAGCCATTGCGCGGCTGTCTCTGCATTGTTAAGCATGGTTGCGACATCGATATCTTGCTGCATGTGTGTTCCTATCTGGTGAACGTGAGTCAGTTTAATCATAACTGCCTATCTAACGTCATCATACTTCCGCGCAATACAGATCTCAATTTTAACTATTAAATATATGAGCTATTTCTAATTTGTGATCATTGCAGAGGTTTAAAAAGGCCTTTTTTGCCAAACTGAGGCAAATAAAGCAGTAATGAGACATAACATGGCGCATATATTAGTACTTTACTATTCTCGTGGAGGGCACACGGCTCAAATTAGTCGTGCAATTGCTGAGCAAATTATCGCTAACGGTGATCAATGTGATGTGATGAGCATTCATGACACGAAACAACAACCAATCGATTGGTCTAAATACCAGGCTGTTGCATTAGGCGCCTGTGTTTTGTATGGCTCATACCATAAATCGGTGTTTGAGTTTGTCAGCCAGCATCAGCAGGCATTGTCGAACATGCCAAATAGCTTTTTTTGTGTCAATGTCGTGGCACGCAATCCAGAAAAACGCATTCCAGAAAACAATAAATACTTACAGAAGTTTTTAACGTTATCGGCCTGGAAACCTCAAGATGTTAAGATCATTGCCGGTAAGGTGGATTATCCATCCTGGCCTTGGTACGACAGCTTAATGATTAGATTGATCATGAAAATGACAGATGGGCCAACGGATCCCACTGCCATTATTGATTATACCGATTGGCAAGATGTAAAAGCTTATGGCAATCATATTGCTAAGCTGGCTCAAGTTGAGTTTAGCTAGGGCCTAGAAGCGCCAAAACTTCGGGTGGAATAATACCGCCACGGTGAGAATTTCCAAGCGCCCTAAAAGCATGCCCACAGCTAGTGCCCATTTAGCAATATCAGGCAGGGGGGCAAAGTTACCCGCAGGGCCGATTATTGGCCCTAACCCTGGCCCCACATTAGTTACCGCGGTGATTGCGCCGGTAAAGCTGGTCATTGGGTCTAAGCCGGTTGACACTAAAATAATCGATAAGCCTAAAATCACCACAAACATCAGCATAAAAAAAGCCATAATTGAGCGAACAATATCATCATTTATTCGATGGCCGTTGTACTTTTCTTTAAACACGCCATTAGGATGAAATTGTTGTTTTATTTGCTGGCGCATAATTGAAAAAGCGATTTGGAAACGAAAGATTTTTATCCCTCCAGACGTAGAACCAGAACAGCTTCCGATAAACATTAAGAACAAAAACACCACGCTCGCGACCGCTCCCCAAGCTTGATAATCCGTTAACCCGTAGCCTGTTGTGGTGATAACGGATATAACGTTAAAGCTTGATAACCTTAGGGCATCAATAAAATCCATATGCTGATGTCGCCACAACCAAAATGCTAATGAACAAGACACCAATAACACAAACAGTAAAAAGCCTTTTACTTGTTGGTCATTCCATAATCGTACACTACGCTGTTGGATTGACTGCACAAACATGATTAATGGCAATCCACCCGCTAGCATAAACACGATACCCACCCAATGAGCTTCATGCGAAAATGCCGCCATGGAGCTGTCTGACGTTGAGTAGCCACCTGTTGATAGTGTTGTCATTGCGTGGTTAATGGCTTCAAACCAGTGCATACCTGCAAGGTGATAGGCTAGGGCGCATAACAGCGTAAGCACGAAATAGACCTGAAATAAATGCTTGGCCATATGCTGGGTTCGCGGCATGGTTTTGTCGCTCCAGTCAGATGATTCTGTTCTAAATAGCCGCATACCACCGACGTTGAGAAACGGTAATATCGCTACCGCCATCACAATAAAGCCAATGCCGCCCAGCCATTGCAATAGAGATCGCCATATTAAAATGCTGTGGTCCATGGCATCTAAGCCGCTGAGCACGGTAGAACCTGTGGTAGTGATACCTGACATTGTTTCAAAAAATGCATCGGTATAGTTGATACCGTGATATAAGGTGAAAGGCAATGCTGCAAAAAGACTGACGACAAACCACGTCACACTGGTGAGCATGAACATGTCTCGAATATTGAGGTTAAATTGGTGATTACGACCATTTTGCAGACAAATAATGGCGATAAAACCGGTAAATAAGCCCGATATCATAAAGTCGCCAATGGTCTCTTCGCCATAAAATAGCGCGAATGCCATTGGCACCAACATAAACCCTGTGAGTATTGAGAGAAAAATACCCAGAATAAAGATAAGTTGTTTTATGTTAAACATAAAAACCTAAAAGAAAAATGCACTCGGTTGGAACAGCTTTTCTACATCACCAATAAACTTTTTATTCACTAAGAATAAAATCACATGGTCGCCTTGCTCGATTACGGTTTTATCATGGCCCATTAATACTTCGTCGTTACGAACTATCGCACCAATGGTGGTCCCTGGTGGGAGTTTTATCTCACCAATTTGCTTGCCTACCACTTTTGAAGTGCTCGAATCACCATGAGCGATAGCTTCAATGGCTTCTGCTGCGCCTCGACGTAATGAATAAACATTACAAATATCGCCTTGGCGAATGTGAGTCAGTAACGCTGAAATTGTGGCTTGTTGTGGTGAAATGGCAATGTCGATATTAGCTTCCTGTACGATATCAACATAGGCTTCACGCTGAATAAGCACCATGACTTTTTTAGCGCCCATACGTTTTGCCAGTAATGCCGACATGATATTGGCTTCGTCATCGTTAGTGACGGCAATAAACACATCGGTTTGGTCAATGTGCTCTTCAAGGAGTAATTCTTGATCAGATGCATCACCACAAAACACCGTAGTTTTATCGAGTTTCTCAGACAGCTGTTCTGCACGCTCTTGGCGATGTTCAATTAACTTCACTGAGTGAGTACGTTGCAGTTTTTGCGCGAGGCCAAAACCGATATTACCACCACCCGCAATCATGATATTACGGTATGAATTATCCAGTTTTTGCATTTCACTCATGACCGCACGAATATGACGACTGTCAGCAACGAAAAACACTTCGTCGTCGGCTTCAATAATGGTGGTGCCACGCGGCATAATGGGTCTGCCTTGCCTAAAAATGGCAGCGACTCGGGTATCAATATTCGGCATGTGTTCACGCAATGTGGCGAGAGCATTACCAACTAACGGGCCGCCATAGTAAGCTTTTACAGCGACTAAACTTAATTTACCCTTAGCAAATTCAAGCACTTGGAGTGCTCCTGGGTATTCAACCAATCTTTGTATGTAAGTGGTTACTAACTGCTCAGGCGCAATGAGCTCATCGATAATAAAGCCTCCGCGAGGTTTGGCGTCACCGGACTTTATTTCACTACTAATAAACAGTTTATCTTGTAAGTCGAGGTAGGCTTCAGAGCGAATGCGGGCAATTTTGGTTGGGGTGCCAAATAAGGTATAGGCAATTTGGCAGGCAGACATATTACACTCATCGCTGTTTGTTACAGCAATGAGCATGTCGGCATCTTCTGCACCGGCTTCTTTTAAAACACTTGGATGTGCGCCATGACCCACTACCACTCGTAAGTCGAACTTATCTTGCAGAATTCTTAATCGCGCACGGTCGCTGTCGACTAAGGTGATGTCATTATTCTCGCCGACCAAGTTTTCAGCAAGTGTGCCACCAACTTGTCCCGCCCCTAAAATAATAATTTTCATGGCTTTGGGTACATCCTTAAATTGCTTTAACTAGGCGCGCGTAATAAAAGCCATCCATATTGTCTTGGCCTGGCAATATTTGCCAGCCAATGTCATTGGGGTTTGTTTGCTGTGCTATTGGCACTAATTTGGCGTCTGGCGTACGCGCTAAAAACTGTTCTACTTGCTGGCTATTTTCTTGCGGCAAAATAGAGCAGGTTGCATACAATAATGTGCCGCCCGGTTTTAGCCATTGCCAACAATGATCAAAAATTTGTCGCTGCAACGTGGCTAGCTCTTCAATATCATTATTTTTACGAAGCCATTTTATATCTGGGTGACGACGAATAACACCCGTTGCAGAGCATGGCGCATCCAATAAAATACGGTCAAATTGTTGCCCTTGCCACCATGAATCTATGTTGGCGGCGTCGCCGTGAATAATTTGCGCTTTTAAATGCAGCCTGTCCAGATTTTGTTGTACTCGAGCGAGGCGTTTTTCATCAAAATCTACCGCGACAAGGTTAATGCTTGGGGCGAGTTCAATTAAATGACAACTTTTACCCCCCGGTGCTGCGCAAGCATCTAAAACCAGATCATTACCCGTAGGCGCTAGGAGTGTTGCTGCCCATTGAGCTGCGCCATCCTGCACCGATGCCGCGCCTTGCATAAAGTCTGGCAAGTTGGCGACATCTTTAGGGCTTTCAAGTAAAATTGAATCTGGGCTAGGACCCGCTTCGGCACTAATTTCTTGTGCTGCTAATGCGTTTAAGTAGTCTTCACGCGATTGCGATAAACGATTGTTACGTAGCCACATTGGTGGACGCTGATGGCTTTGTTCAATGATGGATTGCCAATGGCTTGGGTACGCTTGTTGTAAGCGTTTAATAAACCACGCAGGAGTATTAAAGCGCAGCGTATCTGAGTCGGTATTTAAGGTGGCATCTTGGCGTTGAATATTACGTAAAACGCCATTGACGACCTTTACTAAGCCATCAAAACGCAGTTGCCGACAGGCTTCTGCGGTTTCAGAAATGGCGGCATGAGCAGGGATTCGAGTGAAGTAAAGTTGATAACAACCCACAATCAATAATTGATGCAAAATGCGTTGTTTGCCTTTAAATGGTTTAGCTAAACAGTCACTGACGCATTTATCTAGTTGCGGTAATTGACGCATAACCCCATAGCAGAGTTCGGCTAACAAGGCTTTGTCTTTACCGTTTTCTAGGTGTTGCTGTTGTTCTGGAAGGGCGACCGACAGTGACATGCCCTTTTCAAGTACTTCATAAATCGCTTTAGCTGCAAGTGCACGCACATTCATGCTAGTTAGCCTCTTGGTTTAAACACACACCAGCAGTAAACCAATCACCACGAGCATTAAGAATATCTGCCACATAAAGTGGTTTTTTGTTGGGTAATTGCATCGTTTCAATGATTAATGAACCATCAGCAGTAGCTACTTCAATACCTTGCTTAGTGGCGGCAATAACCGTGCCTGGGGCTTGCGAGCATGCTTGAGCATTGTAGGTTGCCTGCCAGACTTTAATCACGCTTTGTTGGTGTTCAAAGTAACTGACTGGCCAAGGGTTAAAGGCTCTAATTTCTTGCCATAGTTGTTTGGCACTTTTATGCCAATCAAGGCGCGCCTCTTCCTTAGACAGTTTTTCTGCATAGTTTGCTAGGCTTTCATCTTGCTTTTCAGCTTGAAGGTTACCTTCGCTTAACCCGGTTAGTGCTTCAACTAAGGCGGTTGGCCCTTGTTCTGCTAGTTTTTCATAAAGACTTGCGGAGGTGTCGGTTGCTTCTATTGGTAAGTGCGTTTTTAGCAGCATGTCACCCGTGTCTAAGCCGACATCCATTTGCATAATGGTGACGCCGGTTTCATTGTCGCCAGCCCATAATGCGCGCTGAATAGGCGCAGCTCCACGCCAGCGCGGTAATATTGACCCGTGTACATTGATGCAACCTAACTTTGGTGTATCAAGCACTATCTTTGGTAAAATTAATCCGTATGCCACCACGACCATGATGTCGGCTTGTAAGCTGGCTAATTCTTGTTGCGCCGCTTCGTTACGTAATGATGCAGGTTGAAATACGGCGATATTATGCTCTTGAGCCAACACTTTAACGGGGCTTGCAGTGAGTTTTTTCCCGCGGCCAGCCGGTCGGTCTGGTTGGGAGTAAACGGCAATCACTTCATGTTGTGAATCGATCAGCGCCTGTAAATGTCTGGCGGCAAAATCCGGAGTACCGGCAAAGATAATTTTTAACGGTTTCAAATCGTTTCCTATTTAGTTGCTAAACGGGCTTCTTTCTCAAGCTTAGTTTTAATGCGCTGACGTTTAAGTGGTGACAAGTAGTCAACAAATAACTTACCTTTGAGGTGGTCCATTTCGTGTTGAATACAAATTGAAAACAGCTCGTCGGCTTCAACGGTAAATTCTTTGCCGTGACGGTCGAAGGCTTTTAGGGTTACAAACTCAGCACGATCCACTTTGGCATAAATACCAGGAACGGATAAACAACCTTCTTCATTAGCAAAGTCACCACTACTTTTCGTAATTTGTGGATTGATGAAAATAGTTGGGCGCTCAACATCATCTTGTAAGTCCATGACGATGAGTTGTTTATGGAAATCGACTTGCGTAGCCGCAAGGCCAATGCCTTTTTCTTCGTACATTGTTTCTAACATGTTATCGATTTGGGTTTGTAGTTCTGGCCCAAAATCTGTCACTGGCTCTGCAATGGTGCGTAAACGCTCATCTGGAAATCGTAAAACATTTAATATTGGCATATATAAACTCTTAACAAGTCTGTCAAATTTCAGCCAGTTAGCTATACTGGCTGTTGCGATAAGGGTAATTTTAATCCTTACCGCCTATCAATAACAGTAAAAAGCTCTAATAAAGAGCTAAACAACATGGACCGCACCATGAAACGCTTACTTTTACTTGCTTTTTTATCTTTAAATATTTTTGGAGTGAGTGCTGATGCATTAACTTTGAAGGCTGGGCATCCTGACACGTATGTCGTTAAAAAAGGCGATACGCTGTGGGATATCTCTGGATACTTTTTAAATGATCCATGGCGTTGGCCTAAATTGTGGGGCGTGAACCCACAAATTGCTAATCCACATCTAATATATCCTGGCGATAGACTGACATTGGTTTTTATTGATGGTCAACCGCGATTAGTGGTGAAACAGCACATTAAAAAAAGCCCCGAAGGCCGAATAGCATCAAAAGATGGCCCTATTCCTGCGGTCGATTTAGCGCTTATACAACCTTATTTAGTCCAAAATCGCGTGGTTGATCCTGCTTTTTTTGCCAGTTTACCTATGGTAATGAGCGGTGAGAGCCCATCTATTCACCATGTGGTGAGTGATATTATTTATGTTAATGCACAGCTTGAACTTGGGCTCAAAGTGGCAATGTACGAAAAAGGCCAAGAGTTTTTCTCGCTAGAGCGTGATGCATTATTAGGCCAAGAGATGATTTTAGCCTCAAGTGGCCGAGTGATTGAATCTGGACCAATATCAAAAGTAGAGTTATTAAGTAGCTTACGTGAAACTAAAGGCGGCTTTAAAGTTGTGCCAGTAGAAGATGAAGCATTAATGTCAGCCTACTTTGTGCCTAAAGCCGCTGACCTTGCTGTACCCGCTGCGATTATTGCCATTAATGGCAAAATACGTGAGGCTGGTAAGTTAGATGTGGTTTACCTTGACCGTGGTAGTGAAGACGGTGTTGAAACCGGGCATGTATTCTCTATGTACCGCGACGGTGAAGATATTACGATTAATAACGACGGCCTACCTGTTCGTACTCTAGACCGCTCGTCTTACGACAAAGTGATCGCACACTTCTCTGAAGACACGATTCATAAAATGCCCGATATCTTTCATGGTAATTTACTGGTCTTTAAAGTGTTCGATAAAACCAGTTTAGGCCTAATCATGTTTAATGAACGACCTGCTCGTGTTGGTGACAAGTTAGTTAAGCCTGAGCCGTTAACCTTAAAAGGTGAATAATTTCAGATAAACTGGTCGACTGGCTCGTTGTTTGTGCAGTATCCGGGTTAGGACCCGCCCGGATTCAACAATTACTCACTCAGATGGACGTTGAAGAACTTCGTCAACGTCTTGAGTTTGAACCTCAAGGATTGCCGTTATCGGCAAACCTGCTGGCCAAGTGCCATATCGACGTTGATAAAGTTGAACAAGCGTTAGCATGGCAGCAATCGCAGCCAAATCATTATATTTTAACTCCCTCAGATCCACTCTATCCACCATTACTACAACAAATTTCTGATGCACCATTAGTGCTATTTATTAAAGGGAACATTGAATCTTTAGTCATGCCAAGTATTGCCATTGTGGGCAGTCGTAATGCTTCTCGTGGTGGGTTAGACATTGCCGCTGAGCTAGCTTATAACCTTGCGAGTCAAGGTTTTGTCATTACCAGTGGTATGGCTACAGGTATCGATGGTGCGGCTCACAAAGCCACTTTGGCGGCGAATGGTTCAACGATGGCGGTATTAGGTACTGGTGTTGAACGCGTTTACCCTCAACGACATCAACAGTTGTATCGCGACATTATTCATTCTGGTTGTGTAATGAGCGAGTATTGGCCGCATATTGGACCCTATGCGGGTAACTTTCCTAAACGTAATCGTATTGTGAGTGGCTTAAGCTTAGGGACTGTTGTTGTCGAAGCTAGCCGTAAAAGTGGCTCATTAATTAGTGCTCGGTTAGCAATGGAGCAAAATCGTGAAGTGTTTGCTGTGCCAGGTTCAGTATTAGGCGGTTACAGCCAAGGCTGTCACGATTTAATCAAAAATGGTGCAAAACTTGTTGAGTCTGCAGCCGATATAATAGAAGAGTTAGGGAGTTTATCGGATTATCACCTTGAACAATTGCATCAACGGCACCATATACGGGATAATGACCTTTGTGATTTGCCATTTCCTTCGCTGTTAGCTAGTGTAGGTTATGAAACGACAGCAATTGATGCTGTGGTTGAGGATAGTGGGAAGCCAATAGATCTGGTGTTAATACAAATGCTTGAACTTGAGTTACAAGGGTGGGTTGCAGCAGTGCCCGGTGGTTACGTCAGACTAAAGAGGAGTTAGCCATGTTTGATATCCTCATGTATTTATTTGAAAATTATGTTCATAGTGAAATTGAACTATTAGTTGATGAAGATGAACTCACGAAAGAGTTAACCCGAGCGGGTTTTCATCAAGTTGATATTATAAAAGCCCTTTCTTGGCTAGAGCAGTTAGCTGATCTGCAAGAAAGCGATAAACCATACTTGTGCAATCATGCGCAACATTCATTCCGTATTTACACCAAAGCGGAAATGGCTAAGTTAGATGTAGAGAGCCGTGGCTTTTTACTGTTTTTAGAGCAGATTCAAGTGCTCAGTGTTGAAACCCGTGAGATGGTCATTGACCGTGTAATGGAATTAGACGAACCAACATTGGTGTTAGAAGATCTTAAATGGGTGGTATTAATGGTATTATTTAACGTGCCAGGAAATGAGTCAGCCTACGAGCAAATGGAAGATTTAATCTTCGAGCAGCCAGAAGGGCGCTTACACTCATAACAGAAAGGAGGCTTAGCCTCCTTTTTTAGATCTATAGAATATTATTCATTGAGAGCACCATGTCGAAAATTGATCAACAGCTGTTTACTGTCCACGAGCATGCACTGGAAAAAGAGTTTGAACTTTGTCCTGTTTGTGGTTCTGAGCTGTCGGTTAAACACAGTAAGCATGGCAGTTTTGTCGGTTGTAATAATTACCCAACCTGCGACTACACGCGGCCGTTAGTTCAACACGAGTCGATAGAAACACAAGTGATTAGTGGTTCACAATGTCCAAAATGTGGCCATGAGTTAGCAGTGAAGTCTGGTCGTTTTGGTATTTTTATTGGTTGTACACACTATCCAGAATGCACCCACATTGAAAAACATGATCACAGCAATGAAGCTGAACAAATTGCATGCCCTCAATGCTATAAAGGCCATTTGGAATCTCGGACCAGCCGCTATGGTAAGACTTTTTTTGCTTGCAGTGCCTACCCTAAGTGCAAGTTTATCGTAAACTATCCTCCTTATAATGAGCCTTGCCCAGATTGTGGCTTTGGTATTTTAGTTGAACGCAAAGGTGCTGCTGGCAACCGTCTTGAATGTCCGCAGAAATCCTGCAAATATAAGCGAGCGCTTTAATTCGTTATCACCACCATTAAATTGATGAAAGGAAATCCAATGTTGCAATTGCAGCCATCGGCTGTCGCCACCACCATACAACAAGGTGGCGTAATAGCTTACCCAACAGAAGCTGTGTTTGGTTTAGGGTGTGATCCTGATAATGATGCCGCCATCGCAAAATTACTGGCAGTAAAACAACGACCTTGGCAAAAAGGCCTTATTTTAGTGGCAAGCTCATTTGAGCAGCTATTGCCTTACATTGATATTACTCAGCTCACCGAGTCGCAGTTGCAGTTTGCGCAATCAAAATGGCCAGGGCCATTCACATTTGTGATGCCAATCAAGGCTCATGTATCAAAGTTATTATGTGGTGAGTTTGATTCAATCGCAGTGCGAGTATCTGCTCACCCAGTTGTGCGTGAGCTTTGCGACACACTGAATAAACCATTAGTATCGACCAGCGCCAATTTAGCGGGAGAGTCTCCTGTGGTCGATGCACAACACATCCTCACTGATTTTAGCGATAAAATTGAGGCATTAATTGTAGGTCAGCTTGGCGAGCAACGTCAGCCATCGACCATTATTGATGCCCGCAGTGGTCAAATTCTTCGAAGTGGAAGTTAATAACATGCCCAATACCCAACATCAGGTGCCGGATGCACAACAAGTTAAATCGTTTCTGTTGGCACTTCAGCAAAATATTTGTCAGCGTTTAGAACTGCTCGACGGTAAAGCAACGTTTAAAGCCGACTCGTGGGAGCGTGAAGAAGGTGGCGGTGGTACTAGCCGTGTCATGACACAAGGGCAGGTATTTGAACAGGCAGGAGTTAACTTTTCACATGTGATGGGTGCTGCGATGCCTGCATCCGCAACTGCACATCGTCCAGAATTAGCTGGCCGTAGTTTTGAGGCTATGGGAGTGTCGTTAGTTATCCACCCTAATAACCCGTTTATTCCAACAACGCATGCCAATGTGCGTTTTTTTATCGCCCGTAAAGAAGGCGCTGACCCCGTTTGGTGGTTTGGTGGTGGATTTGACTTAACACCTTACTATCCGTTTAAAGAAGATGTGGTGAGCTGGCATCAAACGGCTAAAGATATTTGTGATCCATTTGGTGAAGATGTTTATCCCAAGTACAAAAAATGGTGTGATGAATACTTCTTTTTACCGCACCGTAATGAAACCCGTGGTGTTGGCGGCTTATTTTTTGATGATTTAAATCAACCTGGTTTTGAGCGAAGCTTTGAGTTTATGCAAGCGGTCGGTAATGGTTTTATTGAAGCTTATGCACCAATAGTTGAACGCAACAAAGCATTAGAGTATGGCGATGATGAACGTCAGTTCCAGCTATACCGTCGTGGCCGTTATGTCGAATTTAACCTAGTGTATGATCGCGGCACGTTGTTTGGCTTACAAACCGGTGGTCGCACTGAATCAATACTGATGTCGATGCCGCCATTAGTTCGCTGGGAATATGCATTTACTCCAGAAGAAGGCACCGCAGAAGCAGATCTGTACGACGTTTACTTAAAGCCACAAGACTGGTTAACTCAAGCTTAACTATGAGTTAGTAACATGAGTTAGCGATATAGCATTAGTCATTATCTGTTGCGCATATTGTCAGCTAAGGTCGAAATAGCCTGAATAATCACTTGTTGATGTTCAGGCTTTTTTATTGAATTGTGAATTGCTGCACGCATACATATTAACCATTGATCTCGCATTGACTCATCAATCGCAAAAGGCATATGCCTTGCTCGGAGTGCAGGATGACCATGTTTCTGTTGATACAGTTGCGGTCCGCCAAGCCAACCACTTAAAAATTCATATAATTTTTGTTCAGAATCAGCAATAGGCGAGCGATGCATGGCGAGTAAGCTTTGAGTTTCAGGCCGAGTTTGCATTTGCTGATAGAAGTCATGCGCTATCGCACGGATCACTTTATCGCCACCAATAATATCGTAGGCGTTAGATTGCATCGCATCTCTATCATCGCTTGCTTGCGGCTTAGTGAATAATTTACGTAACCAGTTCATATTGTCTGTGTAGAGGAGTGTCGGTCTATTATATCGAAAATCATATCGAAATCATTGCTATTGCAGGAACATATAGTTGTTAACGTTTTGATACCAATTATTTAACGATTACGCTGTATTTCAACCGTTAACTTGGTTAAATTGGTCGCAAAATAAGAAAGGAGACCCCCAATGGCCAAACTCACGCCTTCTTTGGTTGCTGTGGCATTATCTACCGCAATAGCCGGTTGTAGCCCAGCAGAACAACAAGACCCGCAAGTGACCATCAACGCAAATCCATATCCCAGCACTTACCATGCGTTACCGAACTCAACCACGTTACTTAAAAATGCCACAGTATTAACCGGTACCGGTGAACGTATTGATGACGCTGATGTATTGATAAAAGAGGGTAAAATCAGTGCCGTAGGGCAGCAGTTAGTTGCAGAAGGTGCAGTAGTTGTCGACGCTAAAGGCAAATGGATTACTCCAGGTATTATCGATGTGCACTCGCATTTAGGTGTGTACCCAAGCCCCAATGCCGAATCTCATAATGATGGCAATGAAATGACTAACCCTGTTACGGCCGAAGTTTGGGCTGAACACAGCGTATGGCCACAAGATCCGGGCTTTAATCGGGCTCGCGAAGGCGGCATTACCACGTTACAAATTTTACCTGGCTCAGCCAACTTGATTGGTGGCCGTGGAGTCACACTCAAAAATGTTCCAGCTACGACAATGCAAGCGATGAAGTTCCCTGCCGCGCCATATGGATTAAAAATGGCCTGTGGTGAAAATCCTAAAAACCTTTACGGTAGTCGTAATGAATTACCGATGACCCGTATGGGTAATATGGCGGGCTACCGCACCGCATTTATTCAAGCAACTGAATATAAACGCGCATGGGACAAGTACGATGCTGATTACGCCGCAGGTAAAAATCCTGTTGCCCCTGAACGTGATTTAATGAAAGACACTCTTAAAGGTGTGCTGGAAGGTGAGATTTTAATTCACAATCATTGTTACAAAGCTGAAGAAATGGCGATGATGATCGACCTAGGGAAAGAGTTCGGTTATCACGCTGGCACATTCCATCATGCTGTTGAAGCATACAAAATTGCCGATTTATTGGCTGAAAATGGTAATTGCGCCGCGATGTGGCCAGATTGGTGGGGCTTTAAATTAGAAGCTTATGACATGGTGCTTGAAAATGTTGCCATAGTCGATGCGGTTAAAAACGCTTGTGCTGTCGTGCATTCAGACTCTGGCGTAACCATTCAGCGTCTTAATCAAGAAACGGCAAAAATTATGAATAACGCGAATGCTAACGGCTTTGACTTAAAGGCTGAGCATGTCATTGGCTGGATTACTGCTAATGCGGCAAAATCATTGGGTATTAGCGATAAGACCGGTTCACTCGAAAAGGGTAAAAATGCAGATGTGGTGGTATGGAATACCAATCCGTTTAGCGTATACGCCCAAGCTGATCAGGTGTTTATTGATGGTGCAAAAGTGTATGACCGCCAAGACCCAGCCTATCAGGCACAAAGTGACTTTATGTTAGGTCAGTAATAAGGAGCAAGACAATGACACTATTTAAAAAATCTGCACTTGCTTTAAGTTTATCGGTCAGCCTAACATTGAGTTGTGCTGTTCAAGCTGAAAGCGTAGCGATTATCCATGCCACAGTGCATACCGCCACAGAACAAGGCGTACTAACAGATGCAACCGTTGTGATTGAAGATGGCACTATTGTAGCCATTAATCCGGCGTCGCTGACTGCCGATACCGTCATAGATGCTAAAGGGGCAATATTAACGCCAGGCTTTATTGCGAGTATGAATGATTTGGGGCTGGTAGAAATTGGTGCTGTAGCATCGTCACTTGATGCATATGAAAAAGAAGCCGATGTTGTTTTTGACCCTAGTTTAGCTTACAACCCCAAAGCATCCACGGTGCCATTTGCTCGCAAAGGCGGGATAACCCGTAATGTCGTGTCATCTGGCGGTGGCGAAGGCATTTTTGCAGGACAAACATTTAGCGTAGATTTAAGTGGTGATTGGGACAGTATTCTGGCCGCAAACACCGGATTAGTTGTTGCATTAGGTGCGACAGAAGAAGGCTCGCGTGCAGCAGGAATGCAGCAATTAATCCATAAACTTGAGGATGCTAAAAAAGCGCAGTCTCAAAAGAGTAAAGCGAAAAAAACCGCTGACGATGATAGTGAAGAGCCTAGTCATGAAGATGATATTATTAACGCGGTACTCGCAGGTGAAAAGCCATTAATTGTCGACGTTGACCGTGCCAGTGATATTTTGCATTTGATTAAGCTTAAGCAAAACCTAGGTCTTGACCTTATTTTAATAAATGCTGCAGATGCCGTCCTTGTGGCAGATCAGTTAGCGCAAGCAAATATCCCAGTGGTTATTGACAGCATGCGTAATTTACCGGAAAGTTTTGATTCGCTACATAATTCGCTTAATAATGCAGGTAAGCTTGCTAAAGCAGGCGTAAGGGTGGCCATCGCTTTGCCTGGCGACAGCCACAGTATTTATGCATTACGTTATAGTGCGGGTAATGCGGTTGCCAATGGTATGGATTACAATGATGCTATGGCTGCTGTAACGTCAAATGTTGCTGATATTTTTCATTTAGATTCTGGCCGAATTGCCGTTGGCAAGCCAGCTGATATTGTTTTATGGAGCGGCGACCCTTTCGAATTCAGTAGTAAAGTACAAAAAATGTGGATAGCAGGTGAGGAGCAAAGCACTGACAGTCGTCAAGACAAGCTTCGTGATCGCTACTTACAGAAAACGGAAATGCCTGAAGCATATAGCCGATAACCTCTCACTGTATATGTGGGAAGTTGTCCTAAATAGTTAATGAAGAGACAAAGCGAATGACAGATAAGTATGCCGTATTTGGTAACCCAATAGCACAAAGTAAGTCACCATTTATACATACTGAGTTTGCCAAGCAAACTCAGCAAGATTTAAGCTATAACGCTATTCTTGCACCTATTGATCAATTTGACGCTTCATTAACGGCTTTTTTTGCTGATGGTGGTAAAGGTGCTAATGTCACCGCGCCATTTAAAGAACAAGCATTTGCCATGTGCGACGAACTCAGTGAAATGGCAAAGCTAGCAGGTGCTGTTAATACCCTATTTAACCTGCCTAATGGTAAAATTGGTGGTGACAATACCGATGGGGTTGGTCTGGTTAATGATCTTGAAATGCTATTTGGGTCATTAAAAGGTAAGCGTGTATTGCTGGTGGGCGCTGGTGGCGCAGCCAGGGGCTGTATTTTACCTATCTTGCAGCATAATGTGTCGCAGTTGGTTATTTGCAATCGCACTCACGAGAAAGCCGAACAACTACAAAAATTATTCAATGAGTACGGTAACTTCTTCGCTAAACCGATTGAAGAATTAACTTCGCCATTTGATTTAGTCATTAACTCAACCTCAGCCGGCTTATCTGGGCAGCTTATTTCATTACCCGATACTATCGTTGATGACACTACCGACTGTTACGACATGACGTACAGCCAACAAACGACAGTGTTTAATCAATGGGCTCAGGATCAGCATGCGCGCAAAACCGCAGATGGTTTAGGCATGTTAGTCGGGCAAGCTGCGGCGAGTTTTAACTTATGGCGAGGTATTAACCCAGATAAAGGTCCCGTAATGCGTAAGCTTCGCGAATTATTAGCACAAAAGGTCGTCGATTAATGAATCAAAGTGTCATTTTTAGTGATCAATTATTTATCGAGGCTGATAAGGTGAGATTTGTCGCCCAGCAACAAGGGGTGAATATTAATTGTTATGCAAGTTTTAGCTCGATAAGCATGCTGTGTGAACAACAAGAGGTGAATCCATCTAATGTTGTTAACCTGTTTGAACGGTGCCGTTTCGACCTAGAAGATAAAGCGGAAGCATTGATAGAGCAAGAAGCGTTTAACGACAAAGGTGACATTGAAATTCAATAGAGAGTTAAACGCTTGCTCATTTGCCCAGTAGAAAGTGCTTAATCAATTGAGGTTTGTTTTTTTAAACGCTTTTGCTGGTACATGTTGCTATCAGCTTGCTTAAATGCCATTTGCTAGTCTTGTTGATATTGCGCTATGCCATAACTAAAATGGATGGATGGCGTAAGAAGAGCTAAGTCTTGTTGTAATTGATTTATCTGTGCCTCTAAAGTCTCTATAGGACCTCTGCATAGCGCAACAAATTCATCTCCACCATATCGCGCAACTAAAAAGTTTGGGTGCCACATCGACTTTAGTGACTGGGCAAAGGCTAGTAAGGCATCATCACCAGCTTGATGGCCATGCAAATCATTCAATGGTTTTAAATTATCCATATCTAAAATGACAATATAGCTCGCTAAGGCTGCATCGTGTTTCCATTGTAAAATAGCAGCATCGAATTTTTTGCGGTTATACAAATTCGTTAACCCGTCGAAGTTGGCCATGATTTCGATTTTTTTAGATTTTTGATACAAGGAAATGGCATTCGCAGCCTCTGAGGTAAGAATATTAACGAGATTAATATCATATTCACCAAACGCCTCCATTTTGCTACTGTCTAGGTTCATCATTCCATACAGTTCACCCTCAATTCTGATCGGGCTCGACAAAGTAGAGCAAATTTGCTTTGACGACGCATTGAGTAATACAAATTGATCATCTTCTGTCAGGGTGCTTTTGGCATTAATGTTTTGCATATTATTAATGACAACAGCTTTATCGAAACGGCCTTTCGTTAATCGATATAAAAAGGTTTCTTCAAGGGTAAAGTTAATATTACGCAGAGTGTCAATATTCAAACCCACAACAGACTCAAACTGTAAGCGGTTAGCGACATAATCCACTAATATAATGCTACCCATTTCAGCATCGTCAATCGCATTTACCGCTTTTTGCAGTAAAGCATCTAAAAAGGCTTTTTCAGAATCGTACTGATTAGATAAATTAACTAACTCATACGTCGTATCATTAACTCGCACCACCTGATCTAAGTGTTGCCAAAGGCGCAACATGTTCTGCTTATGTACATAGTAGGTCATCGCATAACTTGTCACGTAGCCAGCGCAAATCAACAATAAGTATAAATAGGCTTTATCAGCATCAATGAACACAAAAGTCAAAATGCTAATAAGTAGCAATGGAATAACCAGCAGTAATAAATGCTGCGTAATATCACTGTGCGATTTGCGTAAATTTTGCTGTCGATTTTTTGGGTACACCTAATCATCCTTGTTCAAAAATCTTCAGTACGGGATTTAAAACACCTAAACAGTATTCTGCTTTAGTAAGGTCACTTAAATATAGACGAAATGAGAGTAATTAACTTTATATAAGTAAACCCTGAAAGAGGATAAGTATTCAATCCTAGGCTAACTATCATATAAAGCAATTGAGTTTAATCAAGCACAATAGTCATAACTGTCAACTAGTAAACAATTTTAACAAGGTAAATGTGAAATGGGCACAGAAGAAATAGCCCATTTCGATGAACAAAACTAACTCTATTGCTGTAAGTCCACTAGATACTCATTTTTCAGCCGTACATAATTATCAGCAGACTGGGGTAAGAAAGCACGTTCTGCCTCTGTTAATGGTCTAGCTTGCTTGCAGGGACTGCCTACATATAAGAAGCCGCTCTGTAATACTTTATTGGGCGGCACTAATGACCCCGCACCCACAATGACATCATCTTCTACTATTGCACCATCAAGTAATATTGCGCCCATTCCAATTAAAACCCGATGACCAATCTTACAGCCATGCAGCATTGCCTTATGGCCAATCGTTACATCGTCACCAATAATCAATGGATGACCTTCAGGGTTAGCAGCAGATTTTCGAGTAACATGTAATATGCTGCCATCTTGAACATTGCTACGTTTACCAATGCGGATCTTATTCACGTCTCCACGAGCGGCAACAAGTGGCCAAACACTCGCGTCATGATCTAATTTTATATCACCCACAAGCACAGCCGACTCATCAACATAGACACTATCAGCTAAATCAGGGTGTATTCCTTGGTAAGTTCTTACATTCGTAGACATAACAATCCTTATATATTCATGGTTTTTGACAGTATAATGCTTAAAAACTAGCTGGTCAGGCTAAATTAACCGCAAACAAGTCAAAAAAGATAAATAACCTAAAAAAAGGGGTTGCACTAAATCTCATGGTGCCTATAATGCGCATCCACTGACACGGCAGACAGCGAAAGCGGTCACCGGGTTAGGTTGAATGAAGTGGTTATTAACACTGAGTTCAAGGCGAAAAGAAAGTTTGAAAAAACACTTGACGCCGACACGGGAAAGCGTAAAATACGCAGCCCAAGCCAAGGACCTAGCGTCAACGGCCACTAAGCGAAAGATTGATTCTTTTGGTATTAGTACGCTCTTTAACAATCTAAACAAGAAATCTGTGTGGACATTCACAGGTATTGAGTTATTCGAAATTGTCTTCTTGTTCTTCGGAATGTAGGCAATCAAAAAATTTAAACT